>JAIEQO010000201.1 GCA_019747655.1 Gemmataceae bacterium
AAGGCGGCGGCGGCGTACACGGCCACGGCGGTGAGCCCCTCGGACCGCCCGCCCAGCAGGGGGTAGCCCTGCCGCCCCGCGGCCGCCGCGGCCGCGGCGTTCACCCGCTCGTGGACCTGGGCGACCTCGTCGACCGACAGGGCGGTGAACCCGGCGGCCATCGCCAGGTACACCCGCCAGTGCGACCGCCGGTCCGCCCGCCGCAGGTACGACCCGCGGGCGAACGCCGCGGCCCCGGCCAGGAACAGGAGCGTCCCCGAGTACCAGACCGGGATCGTCCCCTCCTGGTCCAGGTCGAAGAGCGGGCGGAGGACGCTGACCACCGTCCAGGTCCCGGGCGGCGGCCGGAAGCGGGTCAGCCCGAGGTGGGCGGCGGTGAGCAGGGCGGCGGCCAGGATTGTCCCCCCGAGGACGGCGGCCGGGCGGATCACCACCACGCGGCCGCCCGGGGCCGGAACTCCGGGCGGGGGCTCGCCGTTGTTCCCCATCTGGTACACTCCCGCTGGTGGGTTGGGGTGGCCGGGTTCCGGCCCGAGTCGTCCTGTATGAAGATTACAACAAGATATCAAGTAGCGGGTAAGAAGATGAGTCGGCCGCCCCCCGACCCGGACGACCTCGCCGGCCGGACGCTCGGCGACTTCCACGTCCTGCGGCCGCTCGGGGCCGGGGGGATGGGGCGGGTGTACCTGGCCCGCCAGCTCACCCTCGACCGGCCGGTCGCCCTCAAACTCCTCCGCCCGGACTTCGCCGCCGACCCGGTCGCCCGGAAGCGGTTCGAGGCCGAGGCCCTGGCGGTCGCCAAGCTCGGCCACCCGAACGTGGTCCAGGTGTACGCCCTCGGGGAAGCGGACGGCCGGCGGTACATGGCCCTGGAGTACGTCGACGGGCGGAACCTCCGCGAGTACCTGGCCCGCAAGGGGCCGCCCGACCTGCCCGTCGCGCTGAGCATCCTGCGGCAGGTGGCGGCCGCCCTCGGGGCCGCCCACGAGGCCGGGCTGGTCCACCGGGACGTGAAGCCGGAGAACGTGCTGGTCACCCGCAAGGTGGCGGTGAAGGTGGCCGACTTCGGGCTGAGCCGGGCGTTCGCCGCCGACGCCCCCCATTTGACGCAGAGCGGGATCGTGGTCGGCACGCCGCTGTACCTGTCGCCGGAGCAGGCCCAGGGGAAGGCGGTCGACCACCGCAGCGACCTGTACTCGCTCGGGGTGACGGCGTACCACCTGCTCGCCGGGGAGCCGCCGTTCCGGGGGAAGACGGCGGTGGACGTGGCCCTGAAGCACATCACCGACCCGCCCCGGCCGCTGGCCGAGGTCCGCCCGGACCTGCCGCCGGACCTGTGCGGGCTGGTCCACAAGCTGCTGGCGAAGGACCCGGCCGACCGCTACCAGGCGGCCCGGGAGGTGTTACGGGACCTGGCCCGCGTCCGGGACGGCCTCGGGCTGACCCTCACCCAGCCGCAGCCGGCGGCCCCGTCACTCGGACCGCGCCGGTCGCGGCGGTGGCTGTTCGCCGGGCTCGGGTGCCTCGTCGCCGCGGCCGCCGGGGCGGGGCTGGCGGTTGCCCTCCGCCCGGCACCCACGCCACCCATCCCACCGGATGCCGAGCGGAAGCCCGGGCTGCCGGACATCCGCCCGGCGGAGAAGCTGGTGCCGCCCCGCGAGCGGGAGCTGCTGGCCCTGGTCAACCACCGGAACACCCCGCCGGAGCCGTGGACCGAGGCGTCGATCGAGCTGGCGCTGGTGTACCTGCGGGCCGGCCGGCCGGACGACGCCCAGGCCCGGTTCGAGGCGCTGAGGCAGCAGCGGTTCCCCGGGCCGACGGCCACCGCCGCCGCCCACCTGGCCGGGCGGCTCGGGGAGGCGGTGGTCCGGGCCCACCGGGACGCGGGCGACCCGGCCGGGGCCGCCCGGGAGTCGGTGAGGCTGTTCGAGGAGGCGGTCGGGGGATTGTTCCCGAAGCTGAAGGCCGAGAAGGGCCAGGCGGTTCTGGGGCTGTTGCTCCGCTACCCGGACCTCGGCCGGGCGGTGGCCGAGGCCCTGGACCGGGACGCCGCCAACGGGGCCAAGCTGCCGCGGTACCTGGCGGCCCCCCGCTCGCCTACTTCCCGAGGTAGTCCTTCAGGACCTCCCGCAGGCGGGCCTCGACGGCCGGCGGGAGCGGCCCGTGCTTCGGCAGCTTGGCGGTGATCTTGACGGTGTGGGTGTACGACTCGTGGTACGGCCCGCAGTGCGCGCAGGTGGCCCGGTGGACCTCGAACCGCTCCTTGATCTCGACCACCAGCTCGCCGGCGTGGTGGTCGGACAGGTGGTCCCGGAACTCCTGGCAGGTCATGCTCACGACGCCATCCCCCCCTGGGCCGCGACCTCGAAGTGCGGGGCCAGCGTGTCCCGCATCCGCAGCCGGGCCCGGTGCAGCCGGCTCTTGACCGCCGGGACGGAGAGCCCCAGCATGTCGGCGATCTCGGCGCTCGGCAGCCCTTCCACGTCGGCCAGGACGTACACGTCCCGGAACACCCCGGGGAGCCCGGCGATGGCCTTCTCGATCACCTCGGTCTGCTCGGCCGCCAGGACCGAGTCGTCCGGGCCGGTGTTCCACCGCCGGACCGGGCCGCCGACCGGGGCCAGCTCCAGCACGTCGTCGGCCGCCTCGGAGGTCTCCCGCTTCTGCCGGTTGGCCCGCTTCTGGCGGTGGGCCAGGGCGGCGTTGACCGTCACCCGGTGGAGCCACGTCCCGATCTGCGAGTCGCCCCGGAACGTGTCCAGCTTGCGGATCACCTGGAGGAGCACGTCCTGGGTCACGTCCTCGGCGTCGGCGTCGTTCCCGAGCATCCGCCGGGCGATGTGGTAGATCCGCGGGGCGTACTCGCGGAACACCAGCTCCGGGGTGAGCGGCGGGCCGGCCGGCTTGGCCGGGGCGGTCGGCGCGGCGGGGGGGGTCGGGTCGTCGGGCATCGGCGGCTCGCGGCGGGGCGGCTCCACCCCGCTACCATAACCCCCGTCGCTCCGACCACCAAGCCCCAACCCCGGCCGGGCCGTCGCCCGTTGGTTTGGTTCGGCAACCCGCACACCCTGCGGCCGAACCAATAATCGAAGCAAGAATAGCGGGCTCAAGCCTGAAACCCGACCGCCACACTCGAAACTTCAAACTCGAAACTCGAAACCATGCGAGCCGTTCTGTTCGACTTCGACGGCACCCTGGCCGACAGCTTCGCCGGGATCACCGCCAGCACCAACCACGTCCGCCGGCTCTACGGCCTGCCGGACCTGCCCGAGGCGGTGGTCCGGGAGTCCGTCGGGTACGGGCTGGCCGACCTGATGACCAAACTCGTCCCCGGGGCCGACCCGGCCGAGGCGGTTTCCCTCTACCGCGGGCACCACCCGTCGGTTATGATCGGCGGGACCCGGCTGATGCCGGGGGTGGCCCAGACCCTCCCCGCCCTGCACCGCCGCGGCCTGACGATGGCCGTGTGCAGCAACAAGAACGTCGGGTTCACGGAAAAACTGACGGCCGCGCTGGGGATCGGCCAGTACTTCACGGCCGTCCTGGGCCCCGAGTCGGTCGGCGGGCGGGCCAAGCCCGACCCCGCCATGTTGATAGAGGGGCTCAACCGACTTTCCGTTTCACCCCGGGAGGCGGTATACGTCGGCGACATGGCGATCGATGTCCACACCGCCCGGGCGGCCGGGGTCCCGGTGTGGCTCGTCCCGGGCGGGGCGGCCGGGCAGGAATCGGCCACCGCGGCCGGCCCGGACCGGGTGCTTGGCGGGTTCGGGGAGCTGTTGACGCTCCTCCCGGGGTAGTGTCTCGGTTGGTGGCACAGGCAGGAATGCCTGTGCTGTTAAGAGGCTCTGACAAAACCCCCGAATCCGCTGGAAAACAGGCCGATTCGGGGGTTTTGTCAGAGCCTCTAAAGGATCACAGGCAGGAATGCCTGTACCACCCGAACCCAAACCGAGACGCGAACCCCTGGGGCCGGTTGGCCCCGGGTTGGGGCACCCGTGCGCGCGGGCCGGACCGGGGCATTATCCGGCGGCCGGGCGCGGCTTTCCCGCCGGTTCCGGGCCGGGGACCGAATATCCGGCCGGGGCCGGCGAATCACGGTCGGGACGGCCTACCCCCGGTGTGACCACCGGGGCGGCCGCCTCCCGCGAGGGTCGAGCATGCGCGCAACCTCCCTCCTCCGGAACCACCCGGTCGCCCTGTTCGGGCTGGCGGTCGCCGGGCTGGTCGCGTGGGTGGCCGCCGACGCCCCGGACCCGCCCCCGTGGGCCCTGCCGGCGGACGCCCCCGGGAGCGTCCCGCCCGGCCCGTGGGCCCTGACCGGGGCCCGGCCGGCCGACCTCACCCCCCGCCCGACCCCCGACCCCGGGGCCGTCGACCCGTCGCTGTTCGACCGGCTGCTCCCGGGGATGACCCGGCGGGAGGTCGAAATCCTGCTCGGGGTCCCGTCGGCCGACCGAGTGGCGGCGATCTCCCCCGACCGGCTGACCTACCGGACGACGTACCCGGTCTTCCCGCCGCCGACCGACGGCCCGTACCCGCTGGTCGCCCTGGAGTACGACGCCTCCCGCACCGGCCACCCGCTGCTCAAGGTCCACCGGCCGGCCACGTTCTGACCCGCCTCACGCCCGGGGCTGCCGGCGGCCGATAACCACCGGGGGTGCGGCCGGGCGGGGGTCGGGAATGCCGAACGTGGTGCGGGCGGTCGTCGCCGCGGGGCTGGCCCTCGCCGGGGTCGGGCTGTCGGCCGCCCCGGCCGCCGCCCAGCAGAACCTGTTCAACGTCCCGACCGGGAAGATCACCGAGCGGGGCGAGCTGTTCTTCCAACAACAGCTCAACTTTGCCCGCCCGGTCGGGTCGAGCAACACCACCTTCGACTTGGGCCTCGGCCGGGGGTGGGAGGTCGGGGTGAACGCCCTCGACCTGCTCCTGTACGACGACCTCCGCCCGGCCCCCGGCCCCCGCCAGACCAACCCGGACCTCCTGGTGAACTTCCAGAAGGGGTTCGAGCTGGTCGACGACGTCTGGTCGGTCGGGGTCGGGAGCCAGCTCGGGTTCAACCCGGCCCGCACGTCCCGGGAGGTCCGGTTCCAGGCGTTCACCTGGCTGGTCAATACGGTCCAACTGCCGGACGACCTGGCGACCCTGTACGCCGGGCCGTACTACGCGAACGTCGCCTACGGCGGCCCCGGGGACCGGTTCGGCGGGCTGTTCGGGGTCGAGGTCCCGGTGTGGAAGGACAAGTTCCACTTCCAGGCCGACTACATTACCGGGAACCGGGACGTCAGCGTGGCCGTCGTCGGCGGGGTGATCTTCCTCCCCCGGCGGTGGCAGCTCTCGGTCGGGGCCCAGCTCCCGACGCCCCGGAGCGGCAACCCCTACGGGGTGGTGTTCGAGCTGACCCAGCCCGGGTTCCGGCTGTGGGGCAAGCCGCGGGACTGACCGCACGGGCCGCCCGATGACCGACGACGACTTCCTCCGGGCGGTTGCCGCGAGCCCGGACGACGACACCCCCCGGCTCGTCTACGCCGACTGGCTGGACGAGGCCGGGGACGACGCCGGGCGGGCCCGGGCCGAGCTGATCCGGGCCCAGTGCGAGCTGGAGCGGGACCCGCCGCCGGGCCGGCGGAAGGAGCTGGGGGCCCGGGTCGAACAGCTCCTCAAAACCCTCCGCAAGAGCTGGCCGAAGCCGCTCCCGTCCGGGCGGCAGCCGAAGGTCGAGTTCCGGCGGGGCTTCCCCGAACAGGTGACGATGTCGGCCCTCTGGTTCGTCGGGGCGGCCCCCGTACTGTTCCACCGCGTCCCGACGCTCCGGGCGGGCCGGTTCCCCAACGCCTCGAACGAGGTCCGGGGCCCGCTGGGGCTGGCCGGCTGCCCACACCTGGCCCGGCTGGCCGAGGTCGACCTGCACGACATGTGTAGCTGCGGCCGGTGCCGGATCGGGGACGAACTGCGGGAGCTGTTCGTCTCCCCGCACGTCGCCAACCTCTCCGCCCTGAACGTGGCCGGCGACCGGCTCGACGCGGCCGCCGTCCGGGTGCTGGCCGAGTCCCCCCACCTCGGCCGGCTGCGGTCGCTCGGGCTGGCCGGCAACGCCGTCGGGCCGGCCGGCGGGCGGGTGCTGGCGGGGTCGCCCCTCGGGGGCGGGTTGGCCCGCCTGGACCTGTCGAACAACCGACTCGGGGATGTCGGCGGGCGGGCGTTCGCGGCCGCCGACCGGCCGGGGCCGTGGGGGTTGCTCGACCTCCGGGGCAACGGCATCGGCCCGGCGGTCGCCAAGCGGCTCCGGGAGCGGTTCGGGAAGGCGGTCAGGGTGTGACCGGGAAGTCGTCAAGTCATCAAGTCATCAGGTCTCAAGTCCACTGGGCACCTGGTCTCGGGACTTGTGACTTGAAGACATGACGACTTGATGACTCCCCGAAGGCGACATTTCCCCTCCCCGGCGTCCCATCACGGTTAAGGCGGTCCGCGCCGGGTTTGCCGGCTTTGCCGGCCCTGCGGGCGGTCCGTATTGACCGCATTTTCCCCCGTTCTTAGAGTGAACTCTTGGCGCAGACCGCCCTCAGCACGCCCGCTCGCACCCGCCCGGACGCGGAGGTCCGACCCCCGATGGCGACCCAAACCAAGCTGGAACCGAGCCTTCTGGAGCGGATCGGGGACGGGTTCTCGTCCTTCACCGAAGGGATGATGAACCTCGTCACCCGGGTGATCGGCGGGTCGAGCAGCGACCGGGTCACGAAATCCCTCGGGTATCACCGGGCGAAAGGCTCCGACACCCACACCGCCGTCACCGGGTCGGTGCTGGCCAAGGTGAACGCCCTCGAAGAGCAGATGAAGGCCCTGTCGGACGACGGGCTGAAGGGGCTGACCCCGAAGTTCCGCGACCGGCTGGCCGCCGGCGAGACGCTCGACGACCTCCTGCCCGAGGCGTTCGCCGCCTGCCGGGAGGCCGCCCGCCGGAACAAGGCGATGCGGCACTACGACGTGCAGATCGTCGGCGGGGCGGTCCTGCACGGGTACAAGACCGGCCTCGGGGCCATCGCCGAGATGGTCACCGGCGAGGGCAAGACCCTGGTGGCCACCCTGCCGGCGTACCTGAACGCCCTGGAGCGGAAGGGCGTCCACGTCATCACCGTCAACGACTACCTGGCCCGCCGCGACTGCGAGTGGATGCTGCCGATCTACAACGCCCTGGGCGT
>JAIEQO010000659.1 GCA_019747655.1 Gemmataceae bacterium
CGGCTCGACCGCGGCGAGTGGGACCGGCCGCGGGAGCCGGTCCCGCCCGGCACCCCGGCCGCCCTCCACCCGTTCCCCGCCGACCGGCCCCGCGACCGGCTCGGGTTCGCCCGCTGGCTGGTCGACCGGCGGTCGCCGCTGGCCGCCCGGGTGGCCGTCAACCAGGACTGGCAGGCCCTCTTCGGCGCGGGCCTGGTCGAGACGGCCGAGGACTTCGGCACCCGCGCGCCCGTCCCCGAGCACCGCGACCTGCTCGACTGGCTGGCCGTCGAGTTCATGGACCGCGGCTGGTCCCGCAAGCACCTGATCCGCGCGATCGTCACCAGCGACGCCTACGCCCAGTCGTCCGCCGCCACCCCCGAGTTGCTGGAGAAGGACCCGCGGAACCGGCTGGTGGCCCGCGGCCCGCGGTTCCGGGCCGACGCCGAGGTGATCCGCGACATCGCCCTCACGGCCTCCGGCCTGATGACCCACAAGCTCGGCGGCCCGTCGGTCTACCCGCCGGTCCCCAAGAGCGTCCTCGACAACAACTTCACCCGCCCGGACTGGACCCCGGCGACCGGCCCGGACCGCTACCGCCGGTCGCTCTACGTCTTCCGCAAGCGGTCGATGCCCGACCCGGCCCTGGCCGCGTTCGACGCCCCGACCGGCGACTTCGCCTGCGCCCGCCGGCCGCGGTCGAACACGCCGCTGGCGGCCCTGGTCGCGCTGAACGAGCCGGTGTTCGTCGAGGCCGCCCGGGCCCTGGCCGTGCGGGTCCTCCGCGAGGGCGGCAAGACCGACGCCGACCGGGCCGACTACGCCTACCGGCTCTGCACCGCCCGCAAGCCCACCGCCGCCGAGCGGGACGCCCTACTGGAACTCCTGGCCGACCGGCGGGTCAAGCTGGCCGAGGGCTGGCTGAACGCCCGCGAGGTGGCCACCGGCGACCCGGCCAAGCTCCCCGACCTGCCCCCCGGCACCACCCCGCAGGACGCCGCCGCCTGGACCGTCGCGGCCCGGGTGCTGCTGAACCTGGACGAAACCCTGACCAAGAACTGACCCATGCACCCCACCCTCGTCGCCCGCCGGTGGTTCCTCCGCGACTGCGGCGTCGGCCTCGGGTCGATCGCCCTGGCGTCACTGCTCGACCGCGACGCTCCCGCCGCCCCGGCCGGCCCGCTCGCCCCGAAGAAGCCCCACTACGCCCCGAAGGCCAAGCGGGTCGTCTTCCTGTTCATGGCCGGGGCACCCAGCCACCTCGACCTGTTCGACCCGAAGCCCGAACTCGCCAAGCGGAGCGGCCAGCTCCCGCCGAAGGACCTGCTCAAGGACTACCGGGCGGCGTTCATCAACCCGAACTCGGCGCTGCTGGGGGCCAAGTACCCGTTCAAGAAGTACGGCGCGGCCGGCATCGAGCTGAGCGAACTCCTCCCCCACACCGGCGGCGTCGCCGACGACCTCTGCTTCGTCCGGTCGATGCAGACCGACGCGGTCAACCACGCCCCGGCCCAAATCCTGATGAACACCGGCAGCCAGCAGTTCGGCCGGCCGAGCCTCGGGGCGTGGACCCTGTACGGCCTGGGCAGCGAGTCCGCCGACCTGCCCGGGTACGTCGTCCTCTCCAGCGGCAACGGGACCAGCGGCGGGGCGAGCAACTGGGGCAGCGGGTTCCTGCCGACGGTGTACGCCGGCGTCCCGTTCCGGCCGACCGGCGACCCGCTCCTGTACCTGTCCAACCCGCCGGGGTTCGACGCCGACACCCAGCGGGCCTCGCTCGACGCCCTGTCGCGGCTGAACCGGCTGGCCCCGGCCGCGGCCGGCGACCCGGAGGTGGCGGCCCGCGTCCAGGGGTACGAGATGGCCTACCGGATGCAGGCGAGCGCCCCGGAGCTGATCGACCTGTCGAAGGAGTCGAAGGAGACGCTGGCGAAGTACGGGGTGGACGACCCGGCCAAGCCGGGGTTCGCCCGGAACTGCCTGCTGGCCCGGCGGCTGCTCGAGCGCGGGGTGCGGTTCGTGCAGCTCTTCCACGAGGCCTGGGACCACCACGGCGGGCTGAAGAAGGGGTTGCAGGACCAGTGCGGGCTGACCGACCGGCCGGCGGCCGCCCTGGTGGCCGACCTGAAGGCCCGGGGGCTGCTGGACGACACGCTGGTGGTCTGCGCCGGCGAGTTCGGGCGGACGCCGATGGTCCAGGGCGGGGACGACGGCCGGGACCACCACAACCGGGCGTTCACCGTCTGGCTGGCCGGGGCGGGGTTGAAGAAGGGTCACGTCCACGGGGCGACGGACGAGTTCGGGTTCAACCCGACCGAGGACCCGGTCCACGTCCACGACCTGAACGCGACGCTCCTGCACCTGTTGGGGTTCGACCACACCAAGCTGGTGTTCCGGTTCCAGGGCCGGGACTTCCGCCTCACCGATGTCCACGGCCACGTCGTCAAGGGCCTGTTGGCGTGACCGAGGCCAGCCGATCGCCAGCCGCCGGGACCTAAGCCGAAGGGAATGCGTCGGGGAAGAGTTCCCGCCGCTTCTCCTCGGGGAACTGTTTGATGACCCGGTCGATCAGCTCCCGGCACGCCCGCAGGGTGCGCTCATTCCCCCGGCCGGCGTCTCGCCGCTTCGCAGCGTGAGCGACCGCCGCCTGTGCCATTTCACGACTGGAAACGAGTATGCGGGCAATACATGACAAACGGAAACACGGGTGTTGTTTTTCGCAGGGCTTACCTGTTTTCAGGTCGAGAGAGAAAAGGGTGTAGCGACCGGCCCACGCCTCGGGACGATCGTTCTCGAAGAACCGGACGTACTCGTCTACCAAACTACGAGCGGCAAGAGGTCCGGCGCCGATGAGTGCCTTCTGGGCGGGGTAGTAAACCGGCAGCGCCGCCGGGAATGGGTTATTCTGGTAGCACCAATCTGGGGTAAATTCCAACCAACTGATGAGTTCCTCAACGGCAGCTTGTGTCTGGACGGCTTGGCCGAGTTGTTGGAGACAGGTTAAGTGGCCATCAGCCGTTTGGTCCGGTCGCCGGAGCTCTCTAATGCATTCCTGTTCGCGTGGCGTGCCCCGAGCGGGAGGTGGTTCCACACCAACGGGCGGGCCGAACCCGAACTTGGGTGGTGAGTCAGGCCGCACCGCTACAGACCCTACGGTGGGTAGCAAGACGGACGCTGCCGCATATAGGACGGTCCGGTAGGACATGACCACCGAGCGTGGGGTTAGAAGCCTGGGTCGTTTAAGTTACGCGGTGGACCTAGCGTCATCTCATTATACACCTTCCCACCGGCGTCCTCCGTCCGCACCCACGTTATCCCGTTCCACTGAAAGTCTAGCCAGGATCGCCAGTCGACTAACTCAGAGGCCCGAGAGCCTTGGTAGGGCAGCTTGTTGGTCAAGTCTTGTGTGAGGGTCGGAGGGGTATTGTCCTTTGTGTCGGGGGTGGGGAATGGGGCCACGGTAATGTCGTGGGCAAAAGACCCATTAAACTTTACGCGAACAAACTCCTGTGCGTTCATGTGCTGTACGTTTCTCTTGTATCCTCCGCTGTAATCCCCCTTGTTTACGTCCGCCACATCCACAGGGTTGTCAATGCCTGGGAAATCGAATTGGTACATGTTGCCGCTGTCTGGGTGTGGCGCAGGGTCTTCGTCCTGTGCGATCGGATCATCGTTGGCTCGCTCCCGAAACGCCGGGAAAAACCTCTCCACCCACTTAATCTCCACGGGGTTCGCGTCGGTTGTCTTTTGCCGCCAGGACCGGGCTTGGACGGACCTGCTGACATCGAATACGACGTTCGGCTCCTTCCAGATTCCGAACGGGGTGGCGGTAAATTCGATCTCCATTGCGTTGGCCAGTCTGACCACCCGCTTGGCAGGGTCGACGGTAGGGAAAAGCATCCCAAAGGGTCGTCCCAGGCTGAAGTATTCGTGTTTACCGGTGGAGTCAAAGTACTGCTGGTAAGTCGGATCATCGGCTTGACCTGCTCGGTCTTTGCCGGTGGTATGAAAACCGCCCGGGGTGCTGAAGTTCACCCATACGCCGGTCGCCTTGACCAGGTCCTTACCCGTTTTCCCCTGGCTCGTGTAGCTCAGCTCGATGGACACCCCCCGGATACCTCCGGTGGTGTTGTGGATTTCGACCCAGTAGTCTTTGGATTGGTCCGCCCCGAAGTCGTTCGGGGTGACCGGCAGGGTCGCAACGCCTTTCCCGATCCGCCGGTCGCTGGTAAAAATCTTGGCCGGCCCGGCGAGCACCGTGACCGTTAGCGTGTCGGCGGCGACGAACCCGGCCGGGCGGGAGACGGTCAGCCGCATCAGGTCCATCTCGTTCACGCCGGGGCCGTCACCGGCTTTTACCCCCTCTTCGTCGACGTTGTCGTACTTCCCGTCCGCGTCGGTGTCGTTCTGGTTGACGACGGTGAACGCCCCGACATCCTCCTCGTTCTTATCGGGCACAGGAGTACCGCCTTCGCCACCGTTCGACAGGGTGAGTTGCGGCGTCGGCAAGTCGGCCGCCCCCGTCGCCGCTCCCTTGCCGTTCGAGCTGAACAGCCGGTAGTTGAAGGAGATCGGGGCTGGGGCCGCACTCGGGCTGTACTTGAGCGTCCCGTCGAACCCGAACTCGGTGATCCGCTTGGCGGGCACGCGGGAACTGAGGACGGCCACCATCCCGCCCCCGCCGCTGTCGTTCGCGGTGACACTGGCTGTGATCGGGTCGCGGCCGATCACGATCCGGTCGGGGTTGGCCGTGACCGTGTCCGACGGGAATGGGGCGATGAACGACCACAGCTTGACCGTTGCCCAGTCCGACAGGCCGCCGTTGTTGTCCACGGCCCGGTACTTGAAGCCGGTCTCCCCGGCGTAGGTGCCGGGGCCCGACCAGGTGAACATCCCGGTCGTGTAGTTCATGTTGATCGTGCCGACCAGCCCGGTGGTATCTAGGGCCCCGACCTGGACTCCGTCGATGACCTCGACATCGCTGTCGTTGGCCAGGACGGACACGGCCGGGTCGCCCGGTTGATATTGGACCAGGGGTGCGACCGACGGCGCGTGGACGAACCGCAGGGCGTCGTTGAACGCCCGCGGCAGGTCGTTATCGGTGCTGACCGTCACGGTCACCGTAGCCGCGACGGGCGTGTTCCGGCCGTCGGTGACCCAGTACTGGAACGTCGCCGTGCCGTTGAAGTCCTCCGCGGGGACGAACTTCAGCTTGCCATACGGCTCCTGGAAGACCGTGCCCTGGGGCAGGCTCCAGTCCCACCGGTCGATCCGCAGGGGGTCCCCGTCCGCGTCGGTATCGTTGGCCAGCACGTCGATGACAACGGAGCCGCCGTCTTCGACCATTACGCCGGGTTCGCCTTTCGTAACCGGAGCCGCGTTGGGCGGCAACTGAGCCATGTAGGCATGGGAGAACGACACGCCGCCGCCGGCCTTGACTACACCAGCGCGTGCCGCTTCATCAACCCGGGTCGGGGCGCTGGCTTTCGCCCCATCCTTCGTGGGCTGCTCAGTACTCTTGGTAGGTCCTTCGAGTAGTATCGGGTCCAGTAAGAACGAAGCGGGAACGGACGGGTTCGCAGTGCCGGCCGGGGTCGCCATGCTCCCGAGAGCACCGCGGTTGGCCACAGCGATGCCGGACTCGGCCCCCGATGGGGTGGACTTCATACCCGGGGCGCCGTCCGCCGCGGCAGACGCCAACACCGGTTGCGGGGCCGCCAGGAACACGAGGTCGTCATCCAGCCCGGCGACCCGCACCCCACCCGGGGCCGGCGGGGCGTCGCCCGCCCGGTTCCGTTGCTCGGCCTCGCCCGGTCCCGTCAACTCGGCCGGCCGCGGGGCCTCCTCCTCGGCCGGGCCCTCGATCCGCAGCCGCTGGACCACCCGCGCCATCCCGAACGGTTCGGCCGGCAGCCGGTCGAGCGACCCCGCCGGCGGGGCCGCCCCGGTCAGGGCGGCCGCGATCAGCTCGCCGAGCAGGCTGCCGGGGGGCAACCGGTCTTCCAGGGTCAGCAGGGCGGGCCGCGACCGCGGCCGGGGAGCGATCGAACGGAAGGGGTTGACCGCGACCGACCGCTCGTCCGGCCGGAACCACCGCCGCAGGGCCGTGACGGGCGTGAACATGGCGGTCGTCCTGAGCCGGAAGAAAGGGCAGCGACTGGACTGCACCGAAAGTACCAGGCGTAACGACGGCTCGTCAACCCCCCAAGCCGCAAGATTCCGGAACTTTTCCCACGGATCATAGCAGAAGCTCGCCATGCCGATTCCGTCGCACGATCTTCCTTCCATTCGGGTTCTCCCGGGTTGCGGACCGGCACCGCCGGCCGGATAATGCCGGAGGTCGTCGAGGAGCCGCCATGCCCGCCGTCACCATCCCGGACGCCGTGTCCGCCTCACTCGCCGCGGCCGCCGTGACCGGCCCAGTCGAGCTACACGACGAGGCCGGCCGGGTGCTCGGCGAGTTCGTCCCCCGCCGACCGCCCCCGGCCGACGGAGGCCCCGACCCGCCGTCCCGGTGGCTGGACGAGGACCCGCCCGGCACCACCGGCGACCCGCAGCACACCGACCCCGAGTCCATCGCCGCCTGGATCGCCGAATACCGAGCCCTCCCGGCCTCCGACCTGACCGACGAGGAGTACGCCGCGTTCAAGGCCCTGCTCGCCGAGAAGAAGGCGGAGGACACGGCGATGTCGGAGGCCCGGATGGACGCCCTCATCCGGAGGTACAACGGGTGAGCCGCCGGCTGCTCGACACGAACGCCCTCGGCGACGCCGTCCACCGCCGCCGTGGCGTGGCCGAGCGAGCGGAGGCGGCCCGTCAGGCCGGGTTGATCCTCGGTACCGCGACCCCGGCCCTCGCCGAACTGCTGGGCGGGGCCGAGGCGAGCGACACCCGCGACCGCAACCTCCCGGTCGTGGTCCGCGGGGTGCGGAAGTTCCGGCTCTGGGCGTTCACGGCCGAGGCCGCCCGGGAGTACGCCCGGCTGTACGGCGAACTCCGCCGGATCGGCCGGAAGGTCCCGCCGGTCGACCTCCAGATCGCGGCCGTCGCCCGGGTGCTGGGCAACTGCACTGTCGTCACCGTCGACGGCGACTTCTCGGCCGTCCCCGGGCTGAGCGTCGAGAACTGGGCGAGCTGAATGCCCGACGGAGGCCCCGCCATGCCGCTCCGCGACCACTTCCGCCCGCCGGTCAGCAAGCAAGCCTCGTGGGAGGGGTTCCACGGGATGTGGCCGG
>JAIEQO010001022.1 GCA_019747655.1 Gemmataceae bacterium
TCCCCCGCGGACGAGTGCCGGCGGTCCATCCGCCACGCCGGCTACGGCCCGCAAGGATCAGGGTGAAGACGCTCTAGCATAGGCGCGGCCGGGCGTCGGACGCAACGGTCGCCGTCACTTCCATTCGGCCGGCGGGGCGACGGCCCCCGCCCCCACCCGCGCGACGCACACGACCGGCCGGGGGTCGGCCCGGCGAACCAGTTCGCGGAACGCGGCCGGCGGCGGGCCGTCGGCGTCGGTGACGAACACGACCACGTCGGGGCGCAATTCGAGGGCGGCCCGCAGGCCGGCGGCGTGGTCGCTCCGGCCGGCCGGGTGGGCGAGGGCGAGCAGGGCGGCGGCCATCCGGTTGACGTTGTCGGCCGTCGCCGGCACGCACCGGGTTTCCGGGGCCCGCAAGGGCAGGAAGGCTGCGGCGGCGTACACGACGACCTGGAAGCGGACGGTCGCGGGCTGCTGCCGGAGGGTCGCGGCCAGGGCCCGGCGGGCGAGGTCGTACTTCCCCCACTCGCCCATGCTCCCGGACGCATCGAGGACGTAAACGACCGTCTGCCCCGAGGTCAGGGCCCCGTGGACCGGCGACCCACCGTCGAGCGGCAACGGGGCAGACTTGGCAGGGGCGGTCGCGGCGGCCGGCCGGACCGGGCCGGGGTCGGGAGTCGCCCGACCGACCGCCGGCAGGTCGAGCGGCACCTCGGTGACGGCCGGTGCCGGTGGCCTCCGCATCAAGGCGAGCAGTTCGGGCGGCAGCGGTCGGGGGACGGCCCGGGCGAGCAGTGGGCGTGAGCCCGCGGCGTCCGGTTCGGAAACGGGCGGCTTTTGGCGGGGTGGGTCTGCCGGCGGGGGAGGCTCCGTCTGGGCGAGCGGGGGAGGGTCCACTGGGCCTTCTACGGTGGTCGGTGGCGGCTCGGACACCGCCACCGGTGCGTCCGTCTCCGGCTCGAACAGCCGGACGGTCACGTCCACCCGGGTTTCGACCCCCGGCCGTGGTGCTGGTTCGTCCGGCCGGTCGGCCCGCCACCGGGCAACGCACACCAGCCCGGCGGCCAGGGCCAGGTGCAGCCCGACCGACAGCCCGACCGCCGCCCGGAGCCGTGACCGGCCGCGCATGCTCCGTCCCCCGTGGCCGGCCCATACCCGCAGCGGGTCGTGGGTGGAAGGCCGGTTTCGTAGCTCCCGGTCGGGGTTGTGCGGGCGGCCGGACTTGAGCATATTTCCGCGGTTCTGACGCACTTCCGAAAGGAGAGCGCATGTCCCGCCGGATGTCCTTCCCGCTCACCCTCGCCGGCCTGTTGATCGCGTCGTCGGCCGTTGCCCAACCGCCGGCCCCGCCCGTCCGGGACGCGGCCTGGTCGTTCTCCGTCAGCCGGCCGGCGTCCGAGCCGCAGCCGGTCCAGCCGGCCGGGTTCGTGGCCCCGGAGGTCGCCCCGGCCCCGCGGCCGGCGAACACCGCCCGGCTCGAACGCCGGCTCCATCTCGACGACACGTTCAGCCGCACCGCCAGGACGGCGACCGTCGTCCTGACCGCCGCCCAGCCCCCGTGCTGCGCGGACGCCTGCGGCGAGACCGCGTGCCCGGCCCCGGCAGCCCCGGCCCGGGTGGTCCTGGCCCGGCAGGTCCACGTCGCACCCGCTATGCCCCCGGTCGCCGTCGCGGTGCGGACCGCGGCCGCGACGTACCGCCCGCTGGGAACGTGGTACAAGGAGACGCCCGGGGCGGTGGTCAGCCTCTCCTTCGGCCCGGACGGCGACGCCCTGACGGCCAAGGTGTGTGCGACCTGTGACGGGACGACCGCGACCGTCACGCTGACGGCCGATTGCTCGGTGACCAAGGACGGAACGATCCACGGGGTTATCACCGGCGGGGACGTGACGGCCGATGGGGAAAAGGAACTGGCCGGCCCGGACCGGCACGCCCTGGCGGCGGCGGTGCAGGGGCTGATCGACCAGCCGTTCTCGTTCCGCTGCCGGCCGGCCGACGGCGGGCTGATGGTCGGCGGGGTGAAGGTGGCCGCCGGCAAGCCGGTCCCGGCCGACGTGGTCCCGCCGGAGGGGCTGTTGACCGGGAAGTTCCGGCACGCGGCCGACGGCAAGGTCCCGGCCCCGAAGCCGGCCCCGCAGACCGAGCGGGTGTCGCTGCCCGTGCCGGTCCCGCACTACGAGCCGCACGGCTCGGTGTACGCCACGCCCGTCCTGCCGTGCCCGGATACCGTTGAGCGGATCGGGGTCGACTTCAACGTGAACCCGCCCGTCAGCGTCCGCTGCGTCGGGCCGGCGTGCCCGATCCCGGCCCCGGCTACCCCGTATGTCGTACCGCTGACGGGCTGCCCGGCCCCGGTACTGCTACCCCAGCCGTGCCCGGTGGCGGCCCCGTACCCGGCCCCGCCGGTGGCCGTCGCCCCGGTGACGTATGCCGTGCCGCCGCCGGTGCCCACGACCGTGACGGTGATGCCGGCCCCGCCGATGCCGGTCCCGGCGGTGTCGGTCGTCGCCCGGGCGAACCCGCTGCCGGTCGGGACGTGGTGCCGGGAGGTCGGGCCGGTCCGGATGACCCTGACCATCAAGGACACGACCCTGAGCCTGGCCACGACGATGACCGCCGAGGTCGAGGGCAAGAGGTTCACCCAGGGGCTTCTCGTCACCGCCGACTGCTACCCGGCCCGGGACGGCGGGCTGGTCGGGGTGCTGACCGGGGCCGACGTGGTCCTCGACGGCGAGCTGTTCGACGAGAAGGCGGTCGAGCTGACGAAGGTCCTGGCCGAGGTCGGCAAGCTGCACAAGGCGCTGACCGACAAGCCGTTCGCCCTGTCGTACCGGGTGGTCGACGGGTGCCTGATGGTCAGCAACGTCCGGCTGGCGGCCGCGAAGCTCGACGGCGGGGCGCTCGACGGGCTGGAGGACGGCAGCCTGATCGCCGGGCGGTACAAGCCGGCCGGGGATACCGGGGCCACGAAGCCGCTGAAGGTCCGGGCCGTCGAGATGACCTTGCCGAGTCCGCGGTACCTGGAGCCGCAATACTTCGCGGTCGAGTCCGAGTTCCCGCTGCCGCGCGAACCGGCCGCCCAGGTGGTTACCATCGAGCGGTGCGACGTGGCCCCGGAGCCGCGGCCGACGGTCAAGGCGGCCGCGTGCGAGCACGCCTGCCCGGCCGCGACCGGCGACGTGCTGGTGGCCGGGGCTCGGGGGTACGTGGACGGGCCGGCCAAGATGACGATGGCCGACGTGACGACCCTGGCCCGGGCCGGGCTCGCGGACGACGTCATCGTCACCCAGATCGAGGTCACCGGCAGCCGGTTCGCCCTGACCACCGCCGACCTGGTGGCCCTGAAGCAGGCCGGCGTGTCGGACCGGGTGATCGTCGCCATGCAGATCGGGTGTACGTCCCAGCCCCCGGAGCGAACCCACGGCGGGGTGATGTACAATTCCGACCCGAACGTCCGGATGCAGCAACTCCTGAACCAGTCCGAGGACCTCCGCCAGATGGGCGAGGAGTGGCGGCGGTTCTGGTTCCGGGACCAGCCCAGCCACCTGACCCCGGAGCGGATCCACGGCGGGATCGTCCAGAACGCCACGCCGGCGACCGACGCTCAGCGGTTCTCGTTCGGAACCTCGCTCCGGACGCTCGGCGAGGCCGGTCGCTGACGTGGCCCACCGTCGTAGGGCACGCCCGGCGTGCCCTACGACTTCGCCCGCTTCTCCAGGTAATCCACCAGCTTGACGAACGGGTCGAAGCCCACGACATTCACCGCGTCGGCCACGAAGTTCGACAGCGCGTTCACGTCGTAGTAGACGATCCGCCCGTCTCGATCATCCACCATGTACTCGATCCCGCCCACGTCGATCCCGGCCGCCTGCACGATCCGCTCGCACGCCTCGATCACGTCCCGCGGCGGCGTATAGCCCTCCACCCTCAGCCCCGTCTTCGGGGCGTCCACCGCGCACGCCCCCCGAACCAATTCCACCCCGTCGGCCCGCTGGCAGATGTCGGCCGGGCACAGGTTGAACGACTCGCCCGTCGTGTAGACCTTGATCGCGTACAGGAACTTCCCGCCCAGCGTCTCGACCCGGGTGATGTGCCCGCCCCGGGCCGGGACGTACTCCTGCACCAGGGCCGTGTGGTCGACCCCGAAGTCCAACCGGTTCCCAGCCGCCTCCTCCCTCAGCACCCCCATCGAGTCGTACCGGACGATCCCGGCCCCGCTCCCGCCGACGTTCGCCTTCACCACCACCGGGAACCGCAGCCCCCCGGCGGCCTCGGCGGCCCGCGAGGCGTGGTTGATGACCCGGGCCTTCGGGTACGGCAGGCCGAGCCCTTCGAGCAGCGTCAGTTGCCGGGCCTTCGAGGTCTCGACCGTGAACGCCCCAAGCCCGTTGACGACCGGCAGCCTGACCCGCTCCAGGTGGGCCAGGTAGCCGAGGGTGAAGAACATCCCCTGGACCCCGCCCCGCAGGTACGCCGACGGGCTCATCCGGTTGAACAGCAGCGAGTACGGCGGCCGGCCCTCGGCCGGGTCGTAGAGGTGCGCCCGGGGGTCGAGCCGGACGTAAGGCCAGCCCCGGCGATCAAGTTCGGCGAACAGCGGCCGGAACCAGTCCGGGTGCTCGTGGTAGACGGCGAGGGGGAGCAAGGGGGTTCTCCTGCACAGCCAGGAATGGCTGTGCCACCAGACAGGGTAGCGGTTCCCGGTGGCACAGCCATTCCTGGCTGTGCTCACCCCATCGCCGGCACCCGAGTTGCATTCCCACCGGCGGGAACCGTCCAACCGACCGGGCCGCACCATGACCAGCACCGACACCCCCGAGCCGGCCGACCCGAAGACCGCCGCGGTCAGCGACCGCCCCCGGCTGGTCGCCCTCGGGCTGCTCACCCTGGTGGGCGTGGTGGTCTGTGGGCTCGTGGCGTATCCGTTCCTGCCGGCCCTGGCCTGGGCCGTCGCCCTGGCCATCGTCGCCTACCCGATGCACCACCGGCTGGCCAAGGTGATTCCTTGGCCGAACGTGGCCGCCACCGTCTCGACGGCCGTGGTCGTGGTGGTCCTCCTGGTCCCGGTCGTGTTCGTCGGCGGGCAGCTCGCCCAGGAGGCCACCGCGGTCGGGTCGGCCGGCGGGCGGATGGCCCGGGAGGGGTGGGTGGAGGGCGTCGCCGGGCGGCTCCCCTACGGCCCGCAAGCGGTCGATTGGGTGCGGGCGAACGTCGACGTCGAGGCCCAGGGCCGCCGGCTCCTCTCCCGACTGGTCGGGGACGCCACCCTGATCGCCCAGGGGACGGCCGCCGGGGTGATCCAGGCCCTGGTCGGCGTGTTCGTCCTGTTCTTCGCGTTCCGCGACGGCCGGCACCTCCGGGCCTCCGCCCGCGGCCTCTCCCCGCTCACCACCAAAGAGGCCGAGTACCTGTTCCGCCGGGTGTCCGACTCGGTCTACGCGACCGTCTACGCCACCGTCCTGACGGCCACCCTCCAGGGCGTCACCGGGGGCCTGATGTTCTGGCTCCTCGGGCTCCCGGCCCCGGTCCTGTGGGGCGTCATCATGACCGCCCTCGGGATCATCCCCATCCTCGGGGCGTTCCTGGTCTGGGTGCCGGCGGCCGTCTACCTGGCCACCGAGGAGCGGTGGGGGGCGGCTGCCGCCCTGGTGGGCTGGGGCGTGGTTATGGCCGGGCCGGTGTGCAACACCGTCTACGCCTGGCTGGCCGGCGGGCGGATGCGGCTCCACCCGGTCCCGGTGCTGGTCGCCTACGTCGGCGGGCTGGCCGTCTTCGGCATCTCCGGGATGGTCCTCGGGCCGGTCGTCCTGGCCGTCACCGTCGGGCTGATCGACGTCTGGCGGCACCGGCTCGACCCGCACGCCGCCCCGGCCCCGGCGACCGCCGCGGGCGACTGGGCCGAGCCCGGCCGCGTCCCCCATCCGGCGGCCCACGGCGACCGTCCGGCCGACCTCCGGGTGTCGGTCTGAGGGGCGATCGGGCTCACCCCCTCCCCCCCCTCGCGTGACGTGTCCGGCCTCGTCGCCGTAACTCAAAGCCCGTCAACCTACTGCGCCCGACCGATCACGCCGTCTTGATCCATGACCCGGTAACGGTCGCCGCGATTTTCTTCCACAACCCTTTTCTCTTGTTCAATTTCCGGCTTGGGCTGACCGATGCCGGATACGGTCACGGTCACGGTCATCACCCCCCGCCTGACGGCCCGAACCGACCTCGGAGGGAATAGTGTACACTATAACACTAATCGGCCGTCGTGTCAAGTCGCCTGGCCGGACATCCTGTTCACCCGATCAGAAGCCCGACCGTCTTCTTCATCGACGGGAAGGCGAGTTCCTCCGGGTCGATGTCGGCCGGGCGGTGCCACTCGATCCCCGCGACCCCGTCGAGGGCCCGGCCCGCCTCGGGTGAGACCGCCCGGGCGGTGAAGATCAGGTCCACCACCGGGTACGTCACACCCTTGTACTCGTACCGGTTCGGGACCGACGCCAGGAACTCGACCGCTTCGACCTCCAGCCCGACCTCCTCCCGGACCTCCCGCCGCAGGCCGGCCTCGGCCGTCTCGCCGGCGTCGAGGAACCCGCCGGGCAGGCCGAACTTGCCCTTCTGGGGGTCGTGGGCCCGGCGGACGAGGAGGACCCGGCCGGCGGCGTCGAACACCCACGCCCCGGCGGCCACGGCCGGGTTGAAGAACAGGGTCAGGTCGCACCCGGCACACCGGAACGGGGCCTGGCCGACCGACCCGGGCGGGACCGGGGCCCCGCAGCGGGGGCAGAAGCGGAACAGCTCGGCCGGCAGCATCGGCGGCTCCCGCGGGGCAGGGCGGCGGTCACACCGGGGGGCTGCCGCCGGCGGCCGGTTCGTCGGCGGGGCAGCCCCGGCCCCGGGCGGCGGTTTCGGACGGCAGCTCGCCGAACAGCCGGCGGTAGTACCCGGCGAACTTCCCGAGGTGGGAGAAGCCCAGCCCCCGGGCGATGTCGGCCACCGAGGCGGCGTCCCGGCCGGCCCCCTTCAACCCGGCCCGGGCCGCGTTCAGGCGGACCGCCTGCAGGTAGGCCATCGGGCCCATCCCGAACCGCTCCCGGAAGGCCAGCCGGAGGGTCCGGCCGGGCACCCCGAGTTCCCGGCACAGGTCGGCCTCGCTGACCGCGTCCCGGAGTCGGTCCCGGATGGCGGTCTCGGCCCGCCGGGCCAGCCCGCTCCGGGCCGCGAGCGGGAGGTCGTGGCGGCCCGGCCGGCCCGACG
>JAIEQO010000079.1 GCA_019747655.1 Gemmataceae bacterium
CGCGCGGGACCGGGTCCGAACCCTGCTCGACCGCCAGTCGCGGAAACGGACGCTCTCAACCGGATCGTGAATCAGGAGGTAGCCGACCTTGGCGGCGACGGCCCGGGCCTCGGCCTCGTCGACCTTGCCGACGGCGAACGTGTGCCGCTGCTTTTTGTAGACGAACTGGCAATACCAGCCGTCACCCTTCTGTTGGAGAGACGCCATGAGTTGCCCTGGGTTGGGGGCAACGTCAATGTAACGCGATTGCGATGGGTGCAGAAGAGTTGCAGAAGCCGAACGGTTAAATTGTCGCAAACCGTTTTTGGAACTGCACTTAGTTAAGTTGGGGATCTAGGATTCGAACCTAGGCTAACTGAGTCAGAGTCAGTCGTGCTACCGTTACACCAATCCCCAAAGTTCCGGCCGGGCCGGCGTTCGTTGCCATAGTACCCACACCCACCGACACGGGCAAGACCACCCGGGTTCGCGGTTGGCCCGTCCGCGCGGCCGGGCGAGGCGCGTTCCGGGCCGTCCGTCTGACCAGGGTCATTGGTTTCGGCGCGGGGTGGCGTGTCCCAAAACCAAACCAATGAGGGCCGGGGCCGGCCGCCGTCGGTAGGCTACACCCCGCCCGCCCGGAGCCCGCACCGATGCCCGCCTCCACCTGGGTCGCCGATGTCACCGCCGACACCTTCCAGGAACAGGTCGTCGAGCAGTCCAAGACCCGCCCGGTCGTGGTCGACTTCTGGGCCCCGTGGTGCGGGCCGTGCCGCCAGCTCGGGCCGGCCCTGGAGGCGTTGGCCGCCGAGAAGGCCGGTGCGTTCGCCCTGGCCAAGGTGAACACCGACGACCACCCCGACCTGGCCCAGGCGTTCGGGGTCAGCGGCATCCCGGCCGTGTTCGCCGTCCGGAACGGGGAGGTGGTCGACCAGTTCGTCGGGCTCTTGCCGCCGGACCAGCTCCGGGCGTTCCTCGACCGGCTGGCCCCGTCCGAGGCCGAGACCGCGGCCGCCGACGCCCTGGGGCTGGAGGGCCGTGACCCGGCCGCCGCCGAGTTCGCCTACCGCCAACTGTTCGCCGCCGACCCGAACGACCCCGGGGCCCGGGTGGGCCTCGCCCGGGTGCTGCTGGCCCGGCCCGGGACCGAGGGCGAGGCGGCCGAACTGCTGTCGCTCGTCGACCCCGGCGACCACCTGGCCGAGGCCGAGCGGCTGCGGGCGGTGCTCCGGGTCCGGGACGTGCCGCACGCCGACGCCGACCTCGCGGCCGCCCGGGCCGGGGCCAAGCCCGACGACGCCGAGTCGCAATACCGGCTCGGCCGGGTGCTGGCCGCCCGGGGCGACTACCTGCCGGCGATGGACGCGCTCTTGGCCGCGGCCGAGGCCGACCGGGAGTTGGGCCGGACCCGGGTGCGGGAGCTGATGGTGGACGTCTTCCAGGTGATCGGCCCCCGCAGCCCGGAGGCCGACGACTACCGCGGCCGGCTGCGGAACCTGTTGTACTGAGCACGGCCCCGGGAGGGCGAGGCTCCCGCCGAGCCGGGGGTCGTGAGGGCGACTCCGGCTCGGCGGGAGCCTCGCCCTCCCGGAACAGATCATCGCCGCTTGTAGAACGCCGCCGTCCCGGTCTGCTTCACCAGTTCCCACTCCGGCGAGTCGCGGAAGTACCCGTCGAACCCGGTCCCGGTTCGGGTCAGGGCGAAGTCGAACCGGCCGTACTCCCGCTCCCACCCGGCCACCGCCCCGGCCGTGCCGGCGGATGAAGCCTTGACGAAATCGGCCAGCCACGGCCCGCCGAACACCTCGCACCGGTCGTCCACGAACACCTTGTACCCCGGGGCGTGGTAGATCACCCACCCGCCGTCGACGTAGTCGTTGAACAGGCGGTTCGGTTCGCCCGGCCCCGGCTCGTGGGCCTTGACCACATCGAGCAGCTCCTGGGGCCAGTCGGCCGGGTCGTGCCGGGCCCAGCCGGCCCGGAGCGTGAGCGGCACCGCGACCGCGACGATCACCGCCGGGAGCAGCAGGTGGGCCCACGCCGACCGCGGCCGGGGGTCCGGGGTGACGAGGAAGTCCGGCCGGTGGGCCGCCAGCCAGGCCGCCCAGCGGGTGTGCGGCCAGGCTGCCGCAACGCCGACCAAGGCCGTGACCGCGAAGAGCGGGGCGTGCCGGACCCGGTCGAACCCGAGCACCAGCCAGACCAGCGGCAGCAGCCACGATACCCGGACCGATCGCCACGGGACGCCGGCCAGGACGCCGAGGTACACGGCGGCCAGCCCGAAGACCGGCCAGGCGTCCGGAGCGGCCGGGTCGAGCGGGGCGTGCTCCCGGATGATCCGCTTCAGCTCGGGGGCGTCCATGATCCGGTGCCAGGTCCGGTGCAGGTCGAGGCCGTAGGGGTTGAGGAGGGTCACGAGGCCGCAAGCGGCCGTGACGCCCAGCACCCACCCGGCATCCGCCCACCGCCGGACCGGCGACGGCCGCCCGGCCAGCCACGCCAGCACCCAGCCGGCCGCGACCAGCCCGACCGAGGCGATGCCGCCGAGAACGCCGCCGTGGGCGTTCGCCCAGACCCAGCACACCGGCACCAGCCACCCGAGCCGGCGGACGGAGGCCCGGCCGGCGTCGATGTCCACCAGCACGGCCGTCGTGACCGCCATCCCGGCGAGGGTGACGAGGTGCGGGCGGACGTGGAAGTGGGCGGCGGCCGCGGCCAGGGCCAGACCGATCGTCACCGCGACCGCGATCGGGTGCAGCCCGGTGGCCGCCAGCCGCCCGGCCAGCCAGCCGAACACGCCGGCGATGATCGCGGCCGCCCCGACGAGCAGCAGGTCGAACCCGCCGGCCCGGTGGGCGAGGGCCATGCCGACCTCGCCGAGCCACTGGTACGGCACCCACCACGTCCCGGCGAAGGTGAAGGTGTACGGGTCGGCCCGGAGGAAGCCGTCCGCGAGGATGCGGTCGCCGGTGGTGACGTGCCAGAACGTCCCCGGGTCGCGGAAGAAGCTCGACCGCCCGCCGACGAGCAGCACGAGGAAGATGGCGACGAAGGCGACCGCGGCCGGCGTCGGGGCGAGCCGAATCGCCCAGCCCCGGAAGCCAAGAAGTGCCTGGAGGCGACCACCCTCCCCCCTTCGATCAGCATCCGCCGGCACCACCGGCCGAACCTGTTCCCAGGTAGTGAGTTCCGACCGGTCCGGCCGTCCCCGATTCGCGGCGACCCGGTCACGGTCGACCCGAGTTTCGGACCCAACCGGTTGCACGCTCATGGGTTCCGCCTCCACCCCACCGTGACCGTATCCGGTCACGGTCGCCCCACCCGCCGTGCCGCTCGGACTGAACGGGCTACAATTAGTATACAATATATCACATAACAACCAACGGGTCAACTTCCGCTGTCCGGCCGCCGACCGCCGGCCGCGAGGACGGATTAACCCGCGGCCGGAGTGCGGACACGACCAGGACCGCCGGGGCGACCCACAGGAACGCGAACGACCCGGTTTCGAGCAGGTTCATTCCCAGGCAGGCGAGGTTGATCGCGAGGATCAGGAAGAGACCCCACCCCCGGTCCCCATCCCCCGCGGGGGGAGGGGGGACCGGAAGCAGACCAGCCCCCTCCCCCCGGCCCCCTCCCCGCAACGGGGAGGGGGAGGAAGCCCCGAGCCGGGTTGTCCGGTCCCCCCTCCCCCCGCGGGGGAGGGGGATCGGGGGTGGGGTCGCCACGATCCTCATCACCGCCGGCAGGAGGAGCACCAGGTCGAACGGCCACGCCCCGTAGGGGGCGGTCACGAACGACACGAGCAACAGCAGCGGCAGTTCGGCGGCCCAGTCCCACCGCGCCCCGGTCCGGAGGCGGTGCCAGGCGAACCACCCCAGGCCGAAGGCGACGGGCACGAACTGGAGCCGGAACAGGTGTTCGCCGAAGGCCAGCCGGAGGACCGTCCCGAGGGTCGGCGACGCCCACTGGGCCGGCGGCCGGTTGCCGAGCGCGTCGGCGTACTCGGCCAGCAGCCGCGGGTCGAAGGCCAGCGGCACGAGCGTCGCGGCGGCCCCGGCGGCGAGCCCGCCGGCGATCGCCCGCCACCGCCGCCGGCCGTCCGGGTCGAACAGGACGGCCAGCCAGACCAGGTACGCCAGGTGCGGCTTGACGGCGAGCAAGACCGTCGCGGCACCCGCGAGGGCGTACCACCCCCGCCGCTCGCATTCGAGGAACAGCACCGCCCCGAGTAGGAGCAACGGCCCGATCTGCCCGGACTGGAGGGCGAACAGCGTCGGCACCCAGCCGAGGGCGATCAGCCACCCGAGCCACCGCCGCCCGCGGCTCCCGCCGAGCCGCAGCCAGAGCCGGTCGCCGCAGTACAGGACGGCCGCGAGGTTGACCGCCAGCCAGACGAGCTGCGCCTCCCGGGCCGGCAGGAGCCCGAGCGGCAGGACCGCCGCGAGCGCCCACGGCGGGTTCCACATCATCACCGCCTCGGCCGTGTCCCGGCCGGCGGCGACTTGCAGCGGGAGGAGCAGGGCGGGGTCGTAGGGGTTCTGGCCGGACAGGACGAGCCGGGCGGCGGCCCAGTACTCGACGAAGTCGTCCGGCGGCCAGACGGACGGGTCGGCCAGGAGCTGCCGGGCCTCGGCGAGCAGCGAGGCCGCGGCCAGCACCAGCCCGGCGGCGGTCAGGAGCCTGCGGGGGGTCATGCCCCAGCTTAGAACACGGACTCAGCCGGGCGGCGGGGTCCCTGCCCCTGGGACCGCGGCCGTCCCGGCCGCTCTTCTCGACCGCCGAAGACAAGCGGCCGGGACGGCCGCGGTCCCAGGGAACGGAATCAACCCCACCCGGCATCACCCGGGCGGTTGCGTCGCCTCCCGCCGGACCGCCTCCAACCGCTTCCGGTGGTACGCGGTCTCGGCCGCCCGGTACGCCCACGCCCGGCCGACCTGCCGGGCCCCGGCCGACACCGCCGCGAGAACGACGACCAGCCCGACGAACACGGCCAGCCACCACGGCGCCCCGGGGTCCCCGGTCAGCCACCAAGCCCACGCGGCCCCGAGACAGCTCCCCACCGCCGCAACCGCGACCCCGCCGGCCACGGTCGGGATGATCCCGTCCCGCGGCCCCCACGCCAGCAGGAACCCGGCCCGCGTCGACCGCCACTCGTGGTCGATCCGCTCGACCTCGGTGGTGCCGGCGCGGCCGGCCGTCGGCTCGGGGCTCACGCCGACCCCTCCGCCTGGGGCGGGTCGGTCCGCAGCGCCTCGGCCCGCCGTCGGCGGTAGTCGGCTTCGGCCGCCCGGTAGGCTCCGGCCGTGTTCAGCCCCGACAGACCCACGGTCAGTGGCACGATGATGAACACCAGGCCGAACAACACGAAGCCGCTCGGTGCCCCGATCGATGCCGCCCCGGTCATCCAGAAGACCCCGAACCCGGCTACCAGGAAGCCCCACACGAGGCCGAGGACCGGTTGCGGCTCGCCACCGTCCTTGCCGACGTACCTCGCCCGCTCCCGCTCCCACTCCCGGTCGACCCGCTCGACCTCGTTCTGCCGGGCGATCGTGGCCAGGTGGCCGGCGATGGCGTCCGTCGTCCGGTCGAGCTTCTCCAGCACCTCGGTGTACGTTGCCGATGCGGTCCGGCGGACCGCCAGCCGGGCCCCGCAGTGCCCGCAGGTGGCGTAATTCGACCCGGCGGCGACCTCCAGCGGGGCCCCGCAGTTGTTGCAGTTGAGCGACACGATCTCCACGACGGCACCTCCCCGGGCCGCGGCCGGCCTCCCGCCAGGGTATTCGGCCGGCCCGAGCGGGATATACCGGGATCGGGGAAAATCGAGGGCCGTGCGTCAGTCTGGCTTCGGTGGCACAGGCATTCCTGCCTGTGCTGCCCGTCGAGCACAGGCAGGAATGCCTGTGCCACCAAACGGGAAATTCGAGTACCGGCTTGATTCCGCCCCCGGGTCCGGGCTATGCTCTTGGGTGGTTTCGCACCCCCGCACTTTTCCGACTCGTGATCCCGAGGAGGCCGACCGTGGGCAAGATCATCACCATCCTGGGCGGCTGCCTGGTCGCCGCCGGCGGCGTCGGCTACGGCGTGTACACCTACCACCACGGCGGCGGGTGCCCGCTGTCCGGGTGCGGGGCGAAGGTGTCGGCCACGGCCCCGTGCTGCGCCGAGCCGGACGCCTGCCCGCTGGCCGTCGGCACCTCGGCCGGCGACGAGGGCGGCTGCTGTCCGCTGGCCGCGGCCGCCAAGGCCACCAGCCCGGTGAGCGCGTCGGCCGGCGACGACGGCTGTTGTGACCTGACCGCGACCAAGTGCCCGGCCCCGGCCGCGTCCGGTGCCGGCCTCCAGGCGGTCGCCGGGACGGCCCTGGCCGCCGGCGGGAAGTAGCCCCGGCCGTGCGACCTGCGGAGTTCGTCACGCCCCGGCGGGTGTCGCCGGGGCGTTCCCATTTCCGGACCCCTCCCGGACCCACCCCGATGCCCGCCCTCGTCCTCGTCACCGCTCTCGGACTCGGGGGGCTGACGCCCCCCGCTCGCCCGGCCCCCGACGAAAAGCCGCCGGCCCGGGTGCTGACGGTCCGGGCCACCGACGACTTCCCGATCACCGGCGACGGGTCGGCGGCCGCGTGGAAGCCGGCCGCGTGGGAGCCGCTGCACAAGCGGGCCGACGCCGACCGGCCGTACCGGACCCGGGTGAAGGTGCTGTACTCCAAGACCGGGCTGTACGTCCTGTTCGACGCCGAGGACAAGAAACTCTCCGCGGCCAAGACGGCCGACTTCGACAACCTGTGGGAGGAGGACGTGTTCGAGGTCTTCCTGTGGCCGGACGAGGGGCACGCGGTCTACTTCGAGTACGAGATTTCGCCGCTGGGGGTGGAGCTGCCGATCCTCGTGCCGAACCTGGACGGCCGGATCATGGGCTGGCGGCCGTGGAACTACGACGGCGGGCGGAAGGTGAAGAAGGCGACGGCCGCCCGGGGCGGGGCGGTGAAGTCGGGGGCGGCGGTCGACGGGTGGTCGGCCGAGGTGTTCATCCCCTACGAGCTGCTGGCCCCGCTCGGGAACGTGCCGCCCAAGCCCGGGACCAGGTGGCGGGCGAACTTCTACCGGATGGACTACGACGGCGGCGAGCGGGCCGGCTGGGACTGGGCCCGGGTCGGCGAGAGCTTCCACGAGTTCAAGAAGTTCGGGACGCTGGCGTTCGAGTGATTCTTGGCGAGCGGGGGGCGTGAGCCCCCTGTTCGGTGGACGGAACAGGAGGCTTATGCGGGAGTGATTCCCGA
>JAIEQO010000219.1 GCA_019747655.1 Gemmataceae bacterium
CCCGGCCCGCCCGCCGACCCCGCCGCCGAGGCCGGCCCTGGGGATGAACCTGGCCGGCCCGGCCGACTGGAACACCGAGCTGCCGTTCGTGGACGTGTTCCGGCTGGCCCGGCCGTGGGTCGGGCAGGCGAAGGGCAAGCCGTGGGGGCAGGGGCCGAAGCCGGAGTTGGACGCGAACGGGTGGGTGAAGCGGCTGGAGCCCGGCTGCTGGGCCGAGGCCCCGGTCTGCACGATCACCGGCGGGCACTACCCGGCCGGCGACTACGTCGTCCTGTACGACGGAACCGGGAAGCTGGAGTTCACCGGGGCGGCGAAGGTGAAGACCTCGGCCCCCGGACGGATCGTGCTAACCGTCGACCCGAAGAAGGGCGGGTTCTTCGTCAGGCTGACGGCCACCGACCCGGCCGACCCGGTCCGGGACGTCCGCGTCCTGATGCCCGGGCACGAGCGGACGTACCGGGACGAGCCGTGGAACCCGGCGTTCCTGAACCTGTGGCGGGGGGTGGCCTGCCTCCGGTTCATGGACTTCATGAAGACGAACGACTCGGAGGTGGCCGCCTGGGCCGACCGGCCGACCCCGATGTCCGCCACCTTCTCGGCCCGGGGGGTGCCGGCCGAGCTGATGGTCGACCTGGCCAACCGGCTGGACGCCGACCCGTGGTTCTGCATGCCCCACCGGGCCGACGACGACTACGTCCGCAAGTTCGCCGCCCTGGTGAAGGAGAAGCTCGACCCGAGGCGGCGGGTGTACGTCGAGTACTCGAACGAGGTGTGGAACGGGCAGTTCAAGCAGAACCAGTACGCGGCCGAACAGGGCAAGAAGCTCGGGCTGGCGGACAAGCCGTGGGAGGCGGCGTGGCTGTACACGGCCCGGCGGTCGGGCGAGCTGTTCGCCCTGTGGGGGGAGGCGTTCGGGAAGGACCGGCTGGTCCGCGTCCTCCCGTCCCAGGCGGTCAACCCGTACGTGTCGGGGCGGATCGCCGGGTCGCGGGACGTGGCCGGGCGGGCGGACGTGCTGGCGATCGCCCCGTACCTGGGGATGAACCTCGGGCCGCAGACCAAGCCGTCGGCCGGCGAGGTGGCCGGGTGGTCGGCCGGGCGGGTGCTCGACCACGTCGAGCGGCACAGCCTGCCGGAGGCGGTCAAGGCGATCCGGGGGTCGAAGGCGGTGGCCGACAAGTACGGCCTCAAGCTGGTCGCCTACGAGGGCGGGCAGCACCTGGTCGGGGTCCAGGGCGGGGAGAACGACGAGGCCCTGACGAAGGTGCTGCACGCGGCCAACGCCGACCCCCGGATGGTGGCGATTTACGGGAAGTACCTGGCCGCCTGGGAGAAGGAGGGCGGCGACCTGTTCTGCCACTTCTCGTCGGTCAACGAGTGGTCGAAGTGGGGGAGCTGGGGTCTGCTGCAACACGTCGACGACGACCCGGCGAAGTCCCCCAAGTTCCGGGCGGTGAGCGACTGGGCCCGGGGGCTCGGCCGGCCGTTCGGCCCGGCCCCGCGGTGAACGCGGGGCGGAACGGCCGGCGGTAACTTACTTCGGGTGGAGGACGAGTTCGGCGATCTCCCGCACCCGGTCCCAGGTGATCCCGGTCCGTTGTTCGACCGCGAGCGGGTGGTCGGTCGGCTCCAACTCGACCCGCGGCCGGCGGCCGACCTCCCGGGTGTGGACGTGCGTCTTCAGCAGGAGGGTCTGCGGGTAGCCGGGGAGTTCGGTCGAGAGCCACCCGAAGTACGGCGGCTCGGCCTCCCGGCCGGGCGTCTCCCAGAGCCGGAACGCCCGGGCGAAATTCTCCTTGCTGAGCGACACCCACACGTCCCAGGAGAAGTGCTCGTCGTGCCCGAGGACGGAGATTTCCAGGTTGCCGACGACGTAGAAGTGCTCCTCGTCGACGACGCACTGGTCGGACGACAGGAGCACCCGGGCCTCCCGCTCGGCTTCCGGGATGAGGAAGTAGTGGGCCGGGGCCGCCGCCCCGTAGTGGAGCGGCAACTCGGGGTGGTACTGCCCGCAGCCGCGGCAGTGGAAGCCGGTCGCCACGTCACGCCCCGGGCCGGCCAGCGGCCGCTCCAGCCGGACCTCTTCGACCTCGACCCCGGACGGGTGGGCCGGCCGGGTTCGTCCGGTCTCGGCGTACCCCCGGCGGCGGTAGAACCCGAGGGCGGCCGGGTTGAACCCGGAACACGTCAGCCACGCCGCCGGGTGGCCGGCCGCCCGGATCACGTCCTCGGCCGCCCGGAGGAGGCGGGTCCCGGCCCCGGCCCCCTGCCGGGCCGGGTGGACCCACAGCCCGTTCACCTCCGCCCCGGCCGGCTGGACCAGCCCGGCGAGCGTGCCGCCGTCGTCGAGCACCAGCATGTCCGGCCAGCCCGCCTCGTACAGGGTCCGGGTCCGGTCGTGGAGGACCCACCACGCGATCAGGGCGAACGGGGCCGTCTGGGCGAAGGCGGACAGCCACGACCGCCGTCCGACCTCGATCAACTGGTCGAGGTCGGCGGCGGTCGCCGGCCGGATCACGGCGGACGTGCCCATCACGTCCCCATGACGTGGTAGCCGCAGTCGACGTACAGGATTTGCCCGGTCACGGCCGAGGCCAGCGGGCTGCACAGGAACAGCACCGCGCTCGCCACCTCCTGCGGCTCGATCGGCCGCCGCAGGGGCGAGTGCGCGGCCGCGTACTCGACCGACTTCTCCATCTCCCCCGGCTTGATGCTCCGCATCGCCCGGGACAGGTACGGGCCGGCCGAGATCAGGTTCACCCGGGCCCCCTTCTCGCCGACGAACCAGGCGAGCTGCTTGGCGTCGATCTGGAGCGACGCCTTGGCCGCGCTCATCCCCCCGCCGTAGTGCGGGACGACCCGCTCGCCGCCGATGTAGGTCAGGCCGACCACGCTCCCGCCGCCCGGCCGCCCGGCCATGTACGGGGCCGCCGCCCGGGTCAGCGCGGTGAGCGAGTACGCGCTGATCCCCATCGCCTCCAGATACCCCTTGCGGCTGGTGTCGAGCTGCGACTTGGTCACCTCCCGGCCGAAGGCGATCGAGTGGATCAGGACGTCGATCCCGCCGAACTCCTTGCCGACCGCGTCGACCATGCCGGTGATGCTGTAGTCGGTGGTCAGCTTGGCATAAGCCCGCTGGGTGGCCGGGGGCAGCTCGTCCAGCTTCACGTCGGCCATCGTGTCGTACCCGGCGTCGCACGGCAGCACCTTGGCCGGCTTGAACTCCGACCCGTCCGGCAGCAGCCGGCTCTCGCGGTCCATGTCCCGGGAGAGGACGCCCTCGACGATCCCGACCACCCGCGGGTGGCAGGCCAGCACGACCGTCGCCCCGGCGGCCTGGAGCGCCTTCGAGATGAACCAGGCGAAGCTCTCGTTGTCCCCGACGCCGGTGACCAGGGCCACCTTGCCCGACAGGTCGATCCCCACCATGACGTGTCCTCGGAAAACGACGCGGCACGCGGCCGTTGCGGGTCCGCGTGCCGTTGTATCACCCGGGGCCGGCCGGGGCACCCCGAACCGCTACCGGGCCGGGGCGGTCGTGAACACCTTCACCTCGCCCCCCGCGTTATCGCCCACCCGGCCGCAACCGACTACCAGCGTTTTCCCGTCCGGGCTGAACGCCACCGAGGCCGGCGGGGCGGCGAAGTCCCGCAGCTCCTGGACCTTCCGACCGGTCGCCACCTCGACCACCGCCACCCGGGCCGGGAACTTCGGGTCGGCCGGCTCGGCGGCGGCCGCGAGCGTCTTGCTGTCCGGGCTGAACGCCACCGCCCGGATCGCCGTCGTCCGGCCCCGCCCGCCGGCGTTCACGGTGCGGACCGGGGTCGGCCGGAACTCCGGCCCGTCGGCCCCCCAGAACGAGACGTTCCCGTCCTCCCCGGCGGTCACCACCCACCGCCCGTCCGGCGACCACCCGACCGCCGTGACCCGGCTCGTCCCGTGCTTCAGATACCGCACGACGCCACCGTCCGGCCGGCACACCTGGGCGCACCAGTGGGTCGCCTTCGCCGGGTCCTGTTTCGGCTCGCCGTTCTCCGGCCAGGCCGGGTCGAGCTTGGTGTTCGAGATCACCACCAGCCGCTCCCCGGTCGGGTCGTAGGCGACACCGGCCGGGAGCCGGCCGGCCGGCTTCGGGGTGGCGTCCGACGGGGTGACGACGTACTGCTTGGGGACGCCGCCGTCGAGTACGGCCTCGGCCCAGGTCGCCCAGCCGTCGGACAGGGCCAGGCGGTAGAAGTCGGTCCCCTGGACGTTGACGTAGTGGCCGCCGGCGACCGCGGCCGGGGGCGGGTCCGTACCCAGCTCCCGCGGCTTGGTTTCGCCGGTGGCGGAGACCCCGGGGGCCGCGAACTCCCCGACCTGCCGCCCGGTGTCCGGGTCGAGGACCGTGGCCCCGCCCGGGCGGGCGACCAGCAGGTGCCGGAAGCCCGGGGTGAAGGCCACCGCGGTGGCCTTCACCGGGACCGCCCACCGCTCCCGGAGGGTGGCCGGGTCGCGGGCCGAGACGGAACCGCCGGCGGCCACCACGAACACCTTCCCGTCCGGGTCGAACGCCACCCCGTCGACCCGGGCCGTCACGCCCGGGACGGCGGCCACTTCCCGCCACGGGCCGGCCGGGTCGGCCGGTTTCGCCGGCGGGGGCGGCTCGGCGGCCGGGACCGGCTTCTGGCCGGGCCCTTCCACCGGGGCCAGCTTGACCCGGTCCCACACCCGCAGCCCGCCGCCCTTGCCATCGGACGTGGCCGTACCGGCGACCATCAGCAGCCCGTCCGGCGAGAAGGCCACGGACTTCACGACCTCGTCGGGCTGCAGCCCGAGGGTGGACGAGGTCAGCCAGTTGTCCGGGCTCGACCCCTCCTGCTCGGTGAAGACCTCGACCTGGGTGATCCCCTTATCCCGGTCGCCGGTCGGCGGCACCCGGACCCCGACGGCGAACCGCCGCCCGTCGGATCGGAAGGCCAGGGCCGTGACCGGCCCGGACACCTGCACCCGCTTCCGCACCTTGTATGTCGTCCCGTCCCAGATCACCACCATCCCGGCCGAATCGGCGGTGGCGATCCGGCCGTCCGGCGACCAGGCCACCGCCGTCACCGGGTCGGTCCCGTGCGGCAGGAACCCCATCGCCTCGCCCGACCCGCCGCCCCACACCTGGGCGAAGGAGTGGGTCGCCTTCTTGGGGTCCATCCGGTCGGCCCCGTTGCCCGGCCAGGTCGGGTCGATCTTGTCGTTCGGGATGTACACCAGCCGCTTGCCGTCGGGCGAGTACGCCACCCCGGCGTGCGGGAGTGCGGGGAGCGGCCCGCCCCCGCCCTGGAGCGGGCCGAACTGGGCGGTGCCCGGCTGGCCGCCGTCGACCCATGTGGTCGCCCAAACCGCCCGACCGTCGGTGGACGCGAGCCGCCGGTACGTCGGCGGCCCCACCTCCCCTTCCCGGCCGCCGTCCGGGCCGAACGCCACGGCCGTCGGGTTCGCGCCCTTTTCCTCGATCGTCCGGACCAGCCTCCCGGTCCCCGCGTCGAGTAGCGAGACCCCGTCGGCCCGGGTGACGGCCAGCCACCTCCCGTCCGGCGAGTACGCCACCCCGGCCGGGTGTGCCCGGGCCGCCCCCCGCTGGTCCGGGTGGTCGTCGGTGAAGGCCCAGAGGGGCTTGCGGGTGGCCGCGTCGTAGACGGACACTTTTCCCGCCGGCCCGCCGGCCGCGAACGTCTTCCCGTCCGGGGCGACGGCGACCGACGTGACCGATAACTCGTCGGACGGCCGGGGCCGCTCCTGCCAGGACCAGAGGTCCTGGTTCCGCTCGACGATCGCCGGCGGCCCGGCCTTCGGGTCCGGCTCCTTCGGCGGGGCCGCTTCGGGGGCGAGGGCGAACACCTTCACCTCGCCGACCCTCGGGGCGTCGTCCGGGATTGGGGTGACGTTGGCGTAGCCGGTGCCGGCGAGGAGCGCTTTGCCGTCCGGGCTGAACGCCAGGGCCGACACCGGCAGCTTGGTCGGGCCGTGGTGGTTCACCCCCTCGAAGCCGTCGAACCGCCGGACCTCCTTCCCGGTCGCCACGTCGAGGAGCTGCACCTCGGTCTTGTGGCCGACCACCTTCGGCTCCACCCGGCCGTCCGGGATCGGTTTGCGGATGCCGACGGCCAGCGTCTTCCCGTCCGGGCTGAAGGCCACGGCGGTCGGGTTGCCGGCCACGGCGACCCGCTTCGGGGCCTGCCGCGGCCCGCGTTCGATCCGGTCGGCGGCGTCCGGCGGCACGACCTTCGGCTCGCCCCACAGGGCGATGTGGTCGGTGTAGGCGGCGGCGAAGGTCTTCCCGTCCGGGCTGTACGCCGCGGCCATCGGCCCGCCGCCCGGGGCGTACTCGGCCAGGGCCCGGACCCGCTCGCCGGTCGCCGCGTTCCACTCGGCGATCCCCATCCGCCCCGGCTCGATCAGCACCCCGACGCCGACCACCTTCTTGCCGTCCGGGGGGAAGACCACGTCCTTCCCGGCCGGGGCCAGGCTCGCCCCGCCGCCCGGCTCGTGCTGGTTGTCGAGCCGGACCGGCTCGAACCCGGTGGCCGTGTCGTACAGCCGGACCCCGAACCCGAAGTGGGCGGCGTACCGCTTACCGTCCGGGCTGAACCGGACGAGGTGCCAGCCCTTGTCGGTCTTCGGCCGGGGGAAGTCCGCGTCCTCCCGGCCGACCGCCTCCCGGTGGGCGTTGTGGACGGTGACGCCGCCCGGACCCATCACGTACAGGTCGGCGTCCGGACCCATCCACCCGCCGAGTTGGCCGTCGATCTGCGGCAGCCGGGCCGGAACCCGCCTCCCAGGCACGGGGACGAACCGGGCCGCCTCACCAGCCGCGGTCCACCGGACCTTCCCGGTGGCCGCGTCGTAGACCTTCACCTTGCCGCCGGCCACGACCGCGTACAGCTCGCCGTCCGGCGAGAACGACACGTCGGTGACATACCCCGGGACATCGTGCGTCACCTTCGCCTCCGGCTTCGGGGCCGCCTCCGGCGCCCCGCCGCGGGCCGGCTTCGGCCCGTCGGACGCCCACATCAGCCCGCCCCCGGCCGCCAGCACCGCCGCCAGGGCGACGCCGAGCCCGACCTTCCAGCTTCCCGCGCTCATGGCCCGCACCACCCCTTCGGCGAGTGCCTGGGCCGTTGTGGAAATCGCCGCCGACCCGTTACCTCGGGCGAACGCCTCGGCTGCGGCGAGCGTGGCCCGGGCGAGGTCGGCCCGGACCGGCTCGGCCGCCGCCAGCGCCC
>JAIEQO010001020.1 GCA_019747655.1 Gemmataceae bacterium
ACCGTGCAACTCGCCATGATTCGCCGCTACCTCCGGCTGCTCCGCAGCCAACCGGTTTCAGCAGACAGAACCTAACAGAACTCCTGGTGCCGTTCCCGGACGACCGGATGGCGGTATCCCCGGCCGGCGCGGCGGTCGGCTCGGTCAAGAACGACCGCCCGGAGTGCCTGGCCCCGGCCGCGTAGCCCGCCGTTGCGTCGGGGCCGGCCGCCGATTAGCGTGGTAGGACCACCCCGGGGCCGCCCATGCGTTTCCTCGTCCCGCTCGCCCTCGCCCTATCCGCCGGCTGTGGGCGTAATCCCAAGCCGACGCCGGCCGTCCCGGTCGACGGCCCGAAGCGGGTGGTTGTAAAGATCAAAGCCGAGCAGCCCACCGAACCTGTGCGGCCCGCCCCCCGCGAGAAGCAGAAGGTCGCGTTCGACGAGCGGGAGATGGTCCGTCCGCTGACCGAGATCGACGGGTTCCCGGTCGGCGATTACCGAAAGCTCCCGAACTGCCTGGCGGTGTTCGCCGACTGCCTCAAGGTGCCGGCAGCCGGGAAGACCGCCGAGCAGTACCGGCTGGCCCTGCTCGAGGTGGCCCGGCGGCCGTGCCGGGTCGAGCTGAAGGTGCGCGACGTCCCGTCCGGGTACGACTTCGCCGAGTTCGAGCTGCTGGCCGACGACGGCACCCCGGCCCTCTCGACGCTCAAGGCGGCCGGGGACCTCGGCGGCTACACCAGCCGGCTCAAGGAAATCACCGCGATCAACAACATCAAGGCCAAGGGGCTGGACGTCGCAAAGCGCTCGCCGGGGGACCGGGTGACGCTGGTTGGGCTCGGGTACGTGGTGGACGCAAGCCCGTGGGGGGCGGCACGCCCGACACACGGGCTGCCGAGGGGGGACAGTCGGCAGGTCATGTTGCGGGCGTTCGGCGAGACCAACCGAGGCGAGTATCCGTTCGGGTTCATGGTCCGGAACTGGTACATCGCCGCCCAGTAGCGGTCGCTTCTTCCGCTTCTCGGCCCGGAACCCCCACGGCGGGTCCGGGACTTGATCGGCCCACAGGCCCCGTATACTCCTTCGCCTCCTCCCGGGCGTCACCGTACTCGCCCTTCTTGTCGTAGGTGTTAAACCTCCAGGCCCATCCGTCCCGGACCATCTTGAGGTTCACGTCGGTCCCCCCCGACCGTCGACTTCCCGACCAGCCGCTTGTACCGGTCCACGTCCTTGACGGCGACCGTCACGTCCTTTTGGAATACGAGCTTCCCGAGTGTCTACTTGCTCTTCGTCCAGTAGTCCTGCCCTCTTTCAGGGGCGTCGATCCCGTGCAGCCGGACCTTGTGCTGTACCTGGTCGGCTTCGAGGACCGTGAGGGTGTCCCCGTCGGCGATCGAAACCACCTTCCTTTTGACCACCTTCGGGGGTCGGCGGCGAGACGGGCAGGCGCGGTTAACGACAGAAATCGGGCGAGGAATCTCACGAGAAACCTCCGGGGATACGGGACAGTTTAGCGGCGGCGGCGGGGAGCCGGACGGGGGCCGGGGGCACGGCGACGACCGCCAGCCCGGGGGTCGTCCAGGCGTCCCCCACGTTCGCCAGCTCGATGCCAAAACCGGGGAAGCACCCGACGACCACCCGCCGGCCGGCCGGGAGCACGTCCCGGCACCGCACCCGGGGGAGGTCGGGCCGGGTGCCGGTCGAGAGGAACGCCAGGGCCAGGTACGTCACGACCACCCGCGCCTGGGCGGCCTCCTCGTCCCTGGCCAGGGCTTCGATCTGCCGGTCGTACTCCTTCCCCGCGGGGATCAGCCGGAGTTGCCGCCACCCCTCCCCTATCGGGAGCTGGGCGAAGTGCAGCTTGACGGCCCAGTCCGCGTGGCAGAACAGGGCGGGGACCTTCAGGCGGAAGCTGTTGACGCTCAGGCCGGGATCCCAGAACGTGACGCACCCCGGCCGTGGGGCGGGCGGCGGCGGGGTGTTGTACGGCGGGAGCAGTTGGAGCAGGGCGTGAACCTTCGCCGGGTCGAGCCCGTCCAGCGCGGGGAGCGTTGGGGCGATCGTCGCCGGTTCCGGGGCCGGGGGTTTCTTCCGAAACCGGGTTTTCGGCGTGGGCCGGGGCGGGGGCTTGAGGTCCGCGAGCGGCTGGTCTGCCTCCGCCGTCGGCCGGGCCTGGTCGGGAGCGTGTGCGGTCATCGGCGGCCCCCTCCCGGAAGTAGGAGCAACTGTTCCACGGTCACCAGCAGCTCGTCCCGGGCCTTCTCCTGCACCGGTTCGAGTCGAACGGACCGGAGCAAGTGCCCCCGCACGTCGGCGACGAAGTGGCGGATATACTTCTCCCGGTCCTGGTGGACGGTCCACTCGTCGTGGCGGAGGGTGCCGATCCCCTGGCACCAGGCGCCGTACCGGACGCCCACCGTGCCGTCGGCCTGGGGGGAGAGTTTGTACCAGGCGTTGGCCATCGACATCGCCTGGAACGACACCACCGGTTCCGCGTGGTTCTCGAACGGCCCCCGGTCGATGTCCGGGACCGGGGGCAAGGCCGGCGGGTCGAGGTCGTCGTCCTGCTCGTCCACCCACCCGGAGGTGGCGGTCAGCAGGTTTCCCGCCTCGACGAGCCCCGCCCGGTTCAACAGCCCGAAGCGGGCGAAGAACCGGACGGCCTCCACCCACCCCCGCTCCCGGGCGACGGCGGACAGGCCCTCCCCGTCGTGCGGGGCGACGTGGTCGAGCCGGGCGAGCAGCTCGTCGGCCCGGCCGGAGAGGTTCCGTTGGGTGAGGGAGGGCGTGGTCATATCGCCCCCGGGGGAAGCGGGAGCGGGGGCCACGGGGAGTCTTCCTGGGCGGCGAGGTGCTCGTCGACCCACTTCTCGGTTGTGGTCACGGACTCCTCGGCGTCGGCCAAACCCTCCTCCGTGAGTGTCCCCGTCGGGGCGAAGAACCGGATCGCGGCGACCCAACCCCGCTCCTCGGCGGTCTCGAACAGCACCGCCCCGTCGGTCGATTCGACCCGCTCCATCTTCTCGATCAGGACTTCCGCCCGCCGGCACAGGGCCAGCGAGCGGGGCGAAACGGGGTCGATGAACGGTTCGGTCATGGGCCGAGATTACACCGTCTTCCGGATCGGAGGCAAATCCCCGAACGGGCCGAGCGGGTCGTTTAACAGGTCGATGGGGTCGTCCCGGTCGTCGACCGGCCCGCACTCGCAGTGCTCGCGGCAGAGCGGGGCGTGCCGGCGGCACACGATGGCGGTGCAGGTGCAGAACTTCTTGTCGGTGACGGACCGGGTCAAACAGCAGTAGCAGGCGGACATGGCGGGCCTCCTTTCCCCCGATCTGAGCGCCTCGTCCGGCCTCGCGCAAGGTCGGTAGCGGGGACATTTTTCCCCCGCGGGGCTTACCCGGCCGGGCCGTGGACGGGAGTCCGATGAGGTGTTGTGGCCCGGTGGCGGGCTCGAACGGCGGTTTAGCGGCTTAACGGACGTGCGGGGCGAAAATGCTTGGATTCCCGGCGGTTTAGCCGGGTGTGAAGCGTGTTCTCGCCCGCGAAATGGCGGCCCCGGACCCCCTTGAGGGGCCATCGGACACACGTTTGAGCAGCGTCGCCGGGGCCGGATGGGTCAGTAGATGCCGAGGCCGTCGCAGTGCTCGCACGGGTCCCAGTTGTGGAACCGGCCGCAGCCGATGCAAACGCTGTCGACGGGCAGGTAGCGGCGGGTCGCGCCGTCCGGGCGGAGGTACGACCTGCCGGGCTCGGGCAGCCCCTCCGCTTCGAGGCGGGCGAGTTCGCCCTGCTCGCGGTCGTACTCGTCGAGGGCCTTCTGGGTCTCATCCAGCCTGTCGGCGGGGCCTTCCACCCCCGATTCGCACTCACACCAGTTCGGCATAATCCTCTGGAATCAAAAAGGGCCGGGGGCCACTCTCCCCCGGCTCCGGGTTAAAACTCGGTCGGCTCGTCGGGGGCGGCCGGGGCGATGACCTCGGCCAGCGTCTCGTCGGTCCACCCAATCCAGTCGAGCTTGGCGAAGAACGCCACCGCCTCGGCGTAGCTGTCCGCGTCGATGTCCCGCACCTCCCGCTGCTGGACGACCTTGGTCCTCGCCAGCCGGTAGGTGGTCATCACCCGGCTCCGCGTCGACAACCGGGGGGCACCCGCCCCCGGGTCGTCGTCGAAGAGGTCTACCCCCGCCATCGCGTCGCCCGTGGCCGGCAGCCCCTCGATCGCCGAGTTCAGCCGCATCCGGCCGGCCTCGCGGAGGAAGTCGAAGTCCTCGAGGAAGCCGATGCGGATGCACTCCTCGTGGCTCCCGGCCGTACCGGCCTGGGCGACCAGGGGCAGGCCGCCGAACCGGAAGACGGCCCACGGGGACCGGCCCGTGGCGGCGGCCAGGGCCCGGCGGGCGGTCTCGTGCAGGTCCCGGGGTTCGTAATCCGCCCGGAACCGGTAGACCCCGGCGTCCATCAGGGGTTGCGACACGAACACCGGGGTGTGGAATGCGTGTGTGTACTCAAAGCTCATGGGTGAAGTCCGAAATGGGCCGCGGGCCACTCTCCCCCGGCTCGGTTGTCATTTTCGCGGTGCCACCGCCCGCCCCGGCTCCCGCTCGCGGTCCCGGGCCAACTGCTGCCGGAACTCCGGCGTGAGCGTGACGAACGGGGCGACGCGTGCGGCCAGGTCGTCGACGGTCGGGACTTCGCGGGCGAAGCAGCCGACCCACAACAGCTCTGGCTCCTCCTTCTCGCTCTCGATTCGTTCGTCCCACACCTGGGCGAAGAACGTGGCGAGCGGCGGGTCCCACCCGACGACGATGGCCGTGTGCGGCTCGCGGCCGCGGATTTCGTATCTCGTCATGGCGGCCTCCCTATTCCTCGTCCGGCATCATTACGGTCAGGTACGGCTGCCCGCCGTCACCGGGACCGCGGACGGCTTTGAGGGCGAACCAGCGGGGCACCGGGTCCGCCTTGAACTGCACGTCGAGCTGGAAGGTGACGGGGGTTCTCCGACCCGGGCACGTCAGAAGGGCGTCAATCAGGCGGCTCATGAGGCGGAGCCTTAGCTTGACGCTCGCCTCGTACCCGGGGTCCTCGCCGTCGAGGAGGCAGTCCTCTAACACGCGGGGGGTGGCGACCACCGGAATCCGAAGGCCGAGCACTCGGGCCTCGAGCGTGAGGTCGATGAGTGTCCCATCATTGACGGCATTCACGGCGGACGGCCAGGAAGAGGTGGGAGTGTGGTTGCTCATAGCGTTTCCTTTTTCGTTTCGCGCCGCGACGGCTCCCCGCGGGCGGCAGTTTTCGTTTGACCCACACCCACGCCGCCTTCGGCGGGTGGGGGGAGCGGGGTGTCTTCACTTCCCTTGAGACACCCCGCTCCCCCCACCCGCCGGAGGCGAGACCGGCCACGGCCTTGCCGTGGCAAGAAAGGGGGAGGCGCCGGGAGTGTGGCTGGGGTAGCGGAGCGGGTGCACGGGTAGTGGCGGAGCGCCCAGCGGAGCGGACCAACCCGCCCCGGGGTTGGCACGCCCGTGCCGCCGCGGAGCGGGGGGTGTACGACCACGCCGAATCCCGGCCGGACCCGACGCGGTCGAAGGCCCCTCACCGCCCGGCCCGGGTGCCGTCACGACGCCTCAGGACGAGGCAGACGTCGTGCACCCGGGGGATGATGGCGACCGGGTACTCCTTCTCGGCCGCCGACGTCGTCCCGTGGCTGAACCGGACGATTTCGGGGGCCGCGAGTTCGAGCCCGGCCGCCTCGGCGACCGCGAAGGTGTGAAACGGCAGGGCCTGGTACCGGCCCTCGTGCCGCAGGTCCCCCATCAGGACGGCCAGCACCCCCGACGGGGAGAGGACGCCCCGGCAGTTCCGGAACACCGCCCCGAGCCGGTCGAGGAAGTCGGCCAGCGTCGGGGCGTTGGCCAGGCACCGCGGGTCGTCGCTCCAGCGAATCATCCGCCAGTACGGCGGGTGCAGCCAGACGAAGTCGAACGCCCCGAGGCCGCGGTACGCGGGCGGGTCCGCCGCGTCGAACCCCGAGCGGACGTCCCGGCTGTCGCACGCGATTTTGAGTTCCCGGCACACGTCGCGGCAGGTCCCGCCGCCGGTCATCGGGTCGAACACCCGCTTCGGCCGGTAGTACAGGAGGAGGTCCTTGATGAGCAGGCCCGAGCAGTTCCCGCGGTAGCCGGCGTCCCCGTACGCCCCGCGGCCGGGCGTCCCGTGGACGCTTGCGAGCCACGGGACGGGGCTCCTGGTCTTGGGCACCGCCGGGAGCGGCACGTACCCGGGTGGCGTCTCCCGCACGCCCGGGCCGGGGCGTTGCGGAAGGTGTGGGTCCGGGTTGGGCGGCCGGGCGGCGTACGGGGGCGTCGGGGGGGCAGAGTGGGCCGGGCCCGGGTGGTGCCGGGCCGGGGTGCGGCCGGGGGCCGCGGGTTCTGGTGCACGATGTGCCATGATTTCCTCGTCTGATGCGGGCCCGGCTTCTCACCCCGGGCCCCGGTTAACGAGGCGAGATTACTACGGATTCGTCATTTTTATCAACGTTTTTCTGACTTGAATCTGATAATATACCGGGGTTTGGACGGGCGTCAAACGCCGTTTCCCCGGCCCCGTCCGGGACCGTCGACCGCCCCGGTGGCTGCGGCGGCGACTCGGTGGGCGGTGGCGTTTCGGCCCGGACCGCCGGCGGCCGGGGGGCCGGATCGGCCGTCCGGCCGAAGGGGGTGCGGCCCCGCACCCCCGGTCCGGACGCCCGGCCGCCGGCGGTCCGGGCCGAAACCGGTCGGGGGTGACGGATGACAGCGGGGTCGGTCCGGCGCGGGAGGACGAATCGGGGGTGGCGCGAACGGAGGGGGGCGGGCCTTTCGGCCCCCCGTTTTGGCGAGGCCGGGGACGGGGGCAACCGGCGTTAACCGTGCAACAGACCCGGGACGCGGGTCCCGGACGCGGGCGGCACGAACCCGGCGTCGCCGACAGCATACACCACAAGGGCGGGCGCCCGTCCAGCCCCGGACGGCCGAGCCGCCTCCGGATACCCCGGTCATGACCCCGACCCGACCCAAGTGCCGGTCGGCCGGGAGTCCGTCCGCCCCTCAGTTGGCGCTCGATTCCAGTTTGTTTCGGGTGCAACGGGCCCCGGTCGGGACAGCGGGGCGGGGCGGCCGGCGGGGCGTCAGGCGACCCGCCGCAGGGCCTGCCCCAGGTGTTCCGGTTCGCCCGGGGCGAACCCGCCCGGCGGGAGGGACAGCCGCACCCGCCCGCCGGGGTAGGTGGTGGCCGACACCCCCAGCTCCCGCAGGCGGAGCCGGACCGCGTCCGGGTCGGCCGCCCGG
>JAIEQO010000821.1 GCA_019747655.1 Gemmataceae bacterium
GCCGGCGGGGTGGCGGCCCGGATGGCCCCGGCCGAGGCGTGGCTGATCGCCCTCGGGCTGTGGGTCGGGGCGGGTCTGGCCGCCGCCCGGTTCCTCATGACCCGCAACCTCCGCTGGGCGGTCGCCGCCGGCGGCTGCCTCGTCGGGCTGGCCGTCCTGGGCGGCGTGTGGTGGGACGACGCCCGCAAGCACGACCCCCGGCCGGTCGTGGTGGTGTCGGCCGATACGCCGCTGCGGGCCGGCAACGGCGACAGCTACCCGGCCCGGCTCGACCGGCCGCTGCCCCGGGGCGTCGAGGCCCGCGAACTGGCCCGCCGCGGCGGGTGGGTCCAGGTCGAACTCGCCGGCGGGGCCGTCGGCTGGCTCCCCGACCGGTCCGTCCTGCCCGCGGAGTAGCGGGACGCCCGGCCGGGCCGGATAATACCCCCATGTCCGACATCGAGCTGTTCTTCTCGACCCGCCCGGCCTACCCGTGGTCGGTCTACCCGTACGGGCTGCCGGCCCTGGCCGTCGTCGCCGGGCTCCTCGTCCTCCTCACTGTTTGGACGTACCTCGGCCACCCCCAGGCCACCCGCCGGCGGGTCCTGCTCATCCTCGCCCTGCGGCTCGCCGCCCTCGCCGTCGCCCTCGTCACCGCCCTCCGCCCCAGCGTCGGCGTCCAGGACGACCCGAAGGTCCCGAGCGTCCTCGTCATCGGCGTCGACCGGTCCGAGAGCATGACCGTCAAGGACGCCGTCGGCGGGGAGGCCCGGGCCGACGCCGTCCGGCGGACGCTGGAGAAGTGCCAGCCGGTCCTCGACGACCTGGCCGCCAACCAGAACGTGAACGTCGTCGTGTACAGCTTCGCCGGCCCGGACTTCAGCCCGGAGGCCGACCGGTACGACCCGAAGGCCCCGGCCGACGGCAAGCGGTCCGACTACGGCACGTACCTGAACAAGGGGTTCGACCGGTGGCAGGCCGAGCGGTTCTTCCGCGGCCACATCGTCATCGGCGACGGGGCCGACAACGGCACCAGCTTCGCGGCCGCCGCCGAGGCCGCCCGCTGGGCCCGGGCCGGGTGCCCGGTCAGCACCGTCGTCGTCGGCTCGCCGGACACCAAGTCGGACGCCCGGGACGTGGCCGTCGTCGCCCTGTCGTGCGACCCGTCCCCGGCCCCGATCAAGACCGAGGTGGTCGTCACCGCCCGGGTCCACGCCTACGGCTACGCCGGCACCACCGCCCGGGCCGAGGTCTGGCTGAACGACGAGAAGTACGCCGAGGACGTGCCGCTGCAGAAGGAGGCGGACAACGAGGTCAAAATCCGGGTCAAGGCCCCCGGGACGCCCGGCGAGGTCAAGGTCCGGTTCGCCATCGGCCGGGAGGTGAACGGCCAGCTCGAACCGCTGCCCGGCGAAGTCACCGGCCTGAACAACCAGTCCGAGACGTACCTGACCGTCACGAAGGAGGGCGTCCGGGTGCTGGTCATCGACCGGCTGCGGGACGAGCTGACCGCCGTCCGGGACGCCCTCCGGTCGGAGAAGCGGTTCGACCTGTACGAGGTCGTCCGCCAGACCACCCTGCCGCCGACGCCCGACGAGCGGCAGTGGCTCGACCTGGACAACCAGGCCTACGACGTGGTCATCATCGGCAACGTCTCCTACGACCAACTGACCTCGGCCGACCCCGCCCTCCCCGACAAGCTCCTCGACCGCGTCGTGAACAAGGGGATGGGGCTGATGTTCCTGGGCGGCGAGGCCGCCTACACGAACTACCCGCCCCCGCCGGCCGGCGACCCGAAGCGGGACCTGGTGTTCGCCGACCTACTACCGGTCTTCGCCACCCCCGGGGCCATCATCGAGAACGTCAACCCGGCCAACAAGCAGCCGGTGAAGACGTACCAGACGGTCCCGACCGGCCGCGGGTTGCAGGACTACGTCATGCGGGTGGACAAGGACGACGCCCGGGCCAAGCAGCTCTGGGACGAGCTGAACGCCGCCCGCCGGCCCCGGCCGCGGATCACCGGGCTGAACCGGTTCGAGAAGAAGCCGGCGGCGGTGGTGTACGCCTGGGCGACCGACGCCGACCAGGCCATCAACGCCCCGGCCCAACCCGCCGGGCCGCCGCTCTTGGTCGGCCACCAGGTCGGGGTCGGGGACCGCGGGCGGGTGCTGGCGTTCGGGGCGTTCGACACGTACCTGTGGAAGATCTTCGGCCAGCCGAAGGCGAACACCGGGATCGAAATCCACAACCGCTTCTGGCGGCAGTGCGTCCTCTGGCTGGCCCACCAGGAGGAGGAAGAGGGCCAGGTGTACGCCCGGCCGGAGTTCCGCCGGCTACCCGTGGGCGGCGACCAGACGATCCGGGTCGGCCTGAAGTCGGCCGCGGGCGGCGACGACCCGAACGCGGAACTCGAAGTGAAGGTGCTGCCGCCGGGGGCGGCGCCGGAGGACGAGGCGAAGGCCCCGCGGCAGACGGTGCTGCGGGACGCGAAGGGGGCGAAGGTGGTGTTCAAGCCGCCGACCGCCGGCGAGTACACGGTGGTCGTGACCGCCCCGGCGAAGGACGCGGCCGGGCAGCCCGTGGTCGGGGCCGACGGCCAGCCCCAGCGGCTGCGGGGAACGGCCCGGTTCCTGGCCTACCCCGATGTCTCGGACGAGATGCTGCGGGTGGGGGCCGACCCGAAGTTCCTGGAGCGGGTGGCTTCGGCCGGCGGCGGCCGGGCCCTGCGGCTGGAGGACCTGCCGGGGTTCCTGCGGGAACTCCGGGACCAGCCGCTGTCGAACCTGAAGCCGAAGCCGAAGTACCGGCCGGACTGGCGGCGGAACCACTCGGGCGGGTTCCTGCCGGGGTGGCTGGTCGTGTTCGTCACGCTCCTCGGCGTCGAATGGGGCCTCCGCCGTTACTGGGGGATGGTGTGACACGGCCGCCTTGACCGCCCGCACGACGGCCGGTCTAATCGGGCGTCCCCCGCCCCGGCCGAGCCGCCCATGCCCGACTTCGCCCCGGCCCTGAGCCAGTTCCCGGTCGTCGCCCTGGCCTTCCTGGCGGCCTGGGTGGCGGTAAAATGGGTCGACCGGCGGCACGCCGCCGACCTCGCCCGCGAGAAAGACCGGGCCGATGTGGCGGTCACCCGGGCGGACGCCGACCGGGTACGGGAGGCCGATCGGCAGGTGATCGCCTGGCTGGAGGCCGACGCCGCCCGCCTTCGCCGGCGGAACACCAAGCTCGAAAACCAGCTCGACGCCGAGCGGGCCCGCCGGAGGGGGGAGCCATGAACTGGACGCCGATCCTGATCAACTGGGCCTTCTGGCTGGTCGTGACGGCCCTCTTCCTCGGGTACTGGTACGTCCGGATCGAGCGGGGACACCGCCGGCGGATGGCCGCGATCGAGGAAGCCGAGGCGGCCGACCGGGCCCGGGCCGAGGCTCGGTCCCGTGCCTGGGACGAGCAGGTCGCCCGGTGGGACGCCGAGCGGGCCGCCGCCGAGGCCCGCCTCAAGGCCCTGAGCGCCGAGATCGACGCCGAACTCGAGCGGGACGAGGCCGCCCTCGCGGCCGAGCCCGCGGCCGGCGCGGGCTCGGCGGCCGGCGAGCCGCATCCGGAGGCCGTGCCATGACCGACCCGACCGCCCTGGAACCGTTCCACCCCTCGATGGAGTGGCTCTTGGCGGAGGAAGGCATGCCCGTCACGGCCGGGCTGCCGCAAGGGCTCCGGGACGACCTGGACCGGGTGAAGGCGGTCCAGGAGCCGGTGGCGTTCTCGGCCACGGCCTGGGGGCGGGTCACCGGGCTGGTGAACGAGATCGAGGCCCAGAAGGCCCGGCTGGCGGAGTTGCAGCAGGAACTCGGGACCGCCGTCCGGGAGTACCTCGGCACCGCGGGCAAGGCCGCCGCGACCCCGGCCGCTACCGCCCGTCGTCGGCCCAGCCGCACCGCCCGCCCCAGCCCCGCTTGACCCACCGGGCCAGGAGTTCCGCCCGGCTGCAGTTTGGCCCTGCCGCCCCACCGAACGCAGGCGATTCCGGGTTCAACTCGCCAAACTGTACCACTCCCGAGCGGGGTGACTCGTTGACAACCGCCTTAGCCTTCGGCTATGATCAGTCCATTTCCAACATGCTCCGTCAGCCAGCCAATGCTCCGCTCGTAACAGCCACTGACACGCCATGAGGGCGGTTCCATGGCCGAGGTATCTGCCGAAGGCCGGCGGCGAGCAAGCCTCGGAGAGGGCGTCGCCACACTCCACGCCGCCCTGTTGCGGTTCGCTCGGTACCGCCGCTGCAGTACCGCCGACGATCACGCCCAAGACGTCTGGGCCGATGTCCTGGCCCGCGGCATACCTGAAGACGTGGCCGACGACACAGCCCGGCTGCAGGCCTGGCTGCTCGGGACGCTCCGCCACAAGATCCAGGACGCCGCCCGCCGTCGGGACCTACTCGGGGAACTGCTCCCGCCCGGGCTGGACGCCCCGGCTGTGGACATCGACCCGGCCGACGGGCTGATCCGACGCGAGACGGCCGATGCGGTGCGGGCGACGCTCGCACAGATTGCCACCGGCCGGGGGCGGGACTATGCCCGGTGCCTCGCCCTCCGCTACCTTGACGGACTGTCGTTGGACGAGATCGCCGCCAAATTGGGCTGCACAATCGCGCAGGCCACGGCCCGGCTCCAGCGGTCCAAGCGGGCGTTCCGCCGCGCCTGGCGGGGGGGGGGGGGGTTAGCTGCATCCCCCGCGGCGCACGGTCTGGTGATTTTTTCGCGCCACTTTCCGCGTTGAGGACCGACTTCATGGGTGGAGAGTTCTCACCCACGGACGGGGGCCACCAACACCGACTCGGCCGCCAACCCATTGAGTCCGCCCACGGCCGGGGCTGCAGGGGACACCATCATGCTGCACCGCCTGATCTGCCTTCTGTGCTTCGTAGCCGGCCTCGCCTGCGTCATGGGGGCCGACAACTGCGTTCTAGTTACAGCGCCGCCGAACCCGAAGGGCGCGAAAGGTGTTTTGGACGGCACCGGCACCTTCGGGGTCGACCCGGTCAACGCGTTCAGCTCGGTCGCCTACTACGCCAGAGACACCGTCACCAAACAGCAGTCCTCCATCCCCGCCGCCACGAACTCCAACAATGGCAACCAGACCGGGACGTGGTCCGCCAGCTTGGCGCTGGTGCCGGGGGTCTACGACGCCTACGGCTATCTCTTCACCACCACCCCCGGGATACCTGGTCAGGTGAACCCGACCAAGTCGAACGTCAAGAACGCGATACCCGTGAAGTAGCCGGCTGGCCCGCCGGTCGCCCTGTCAGTTGACCGAGGAGCCCGAGATGATGCGGCGGAAAGGCCTTTCGCTGATCGAATTGATTGTTGTGCTCGGCATCATCGCCCTCCTGATCGGGCTGTTGGTGCCGGCGATCCAGCGAGTTCGGGATGCAGCCGCGCGGACGCAGAGCAGCAACAACCTTCGCCAGATAGCACTAGCTGTACACCATTACGCCGAGTCGCACGGCGGGGCCTACCCCAACACACCGGCCGACGAGGAGTTCGGGCTCGGGGCCATGTTCGCCATCTTGCCGTACATCGAGCACGGTGATTATTACCGTAACGTCAAGAGCGGTGCCATACCGGTCTGTGGCGGGCACCTGATCAAAGTGTATATGTCACCCGCCGACCCGAGTCTCGCCGTCCGGGACTCCAGGGGCTCAACGAGTTACGCGCCGAACGCACAGGTTTTCGTTCGACCGGCGCCGCTCCGGGCCTTCGCGGACGGGGCCTCCAACACCCTGATGGTGGCCGAGCACTACGCGATCAAGTGTGACGGCAGGCAGTTCAGTTGGTTCTGGGGCGAGGAGCCGGTGACGGTCCCGGACCCGGTTCTCGGCGGGAACATCACGCTGCGACGGGCGACCTTCGCCGACGCCGGCGACGTGGTGCCGCTGACATCCGGGAGCCCACCGGTGTCGGTCGGGTCGGTCCCGGGACTGACGTTCCAGGTCCGGCCGCGGCTCGAAGACTGCGACCCCCGCATCCCCCAAACGCCGCACCCGGGCGGGATGCTCGTGGCCCTCGGCGACGGGGGCGTGCGGACGCTCAACCCCAACATCTCGCGGAGCACGTTCTGGAGTGCGGTCACACCCGACAAGGGCGAGACCCTCGGCCCCGACTGGTAGCCGTCGGCGGACGCGAACCCCACTCACCCCCGCCGGCATGCCGGCGGGCCTCGCCGTTTTCCCAACCGCCTCGGCATGATGCGGCGGTCGCGGCCGGGTACAATCCGGGTGGGAGGGCACCGCCATGAATGCCGTCGACAACGAACCCCTGATCCGCAAGACCCCGGACGTGATCGGCGGGGAGGCGTGCATCCGCCGGTCCCGGATCGCCGTGTACAACCTGGTCGAGTCGAAGCACCTCGGCCGGACCGACCGCGACCTCCTCCGGCATTTCCCCACCCTGACCCAGGAGGACTTGAACGCCGCCTGGGCGTACTACGCCGCCAACGCGGACGAGATCGACACCGCCATCCGCGAGAACAACGAGGCGGAGTAGCCCGGTGGCCGTCCTGTACGCGGACGAGAACGTCTCGCAGGACCTGGTCGACGCCCGTCCGGAAAAAGTGACTACCTGGCCACAACCGACTTCGACACCTCCCGACCGGTCCGGTACTCTCCGGGGTGGGTTGATGGGCCGGGGCGGAGGGCCGCCCGATGAGTCGCCACGTCTCCACACCTCGCCGGGCGGACCGAACACACAGGGACGACAACCCGGCCGACCCCGTGGCCGCACCCGGCAACGGAGCGGGTCGTGCGGAAACCCTGGCCGGTCAGGCGGTTCCGCCGCGTCCCGTGACAGGGCGGCCACGGAACGGCGACGAGCCGAACGGGCGGAAGTGGTTTCGGAGGCATGGGTTCGGACCGGGAGGACTTTGCCCTCACACGCGAGGGGGGGGAGGGGGTGCCCCCTCCGGCACCCGCCCCGCGCCGCCGATCGCTAGGTTTTCCGGGGTTTGCCGCTACAACACCGGGATTCGCCCGTGACCGGAGTTGCCGCCATGTCCGCCCCCGCCGCCGACCCGTGGTTCCAGACCCTGTTCGCCGACCGCATCGGCGGGGCCGCCTACGGCAAGGGGACCGAGATCTACAAGTTCGAGAAGATCAAGCGGGCCAAGCGGAAGGCCCTGGCCGACCACCCGGACCGCAAGCTCCTCGACTTCGGCATCGGCGAGAACGACGACCGCGCGGCGGACGGCGTCCGCGAGGCGCTCAAGCGCGAAGCCGACAAGGTCGAGAACCGGGGGTACGCGGACAACGGCGTCCAGGCCTACAAGGACGCGGCCGCCGAGTTCATGCG
>JAIEQO010000177.1 GCA_019747655.1 Gemmataceae bacterium
TCGCGGTCTGCCGCCCCCTCGGCACCCTCCCTCCCCCTTTGGGCGGGGGGGGGGGGGGCAGGAATTTGCTCGGTCGGCAGCGACTAGACCGAGTGCGTAGGCCGCGACCCCGGCCGGGATCATGAGCAGGACGGTGACGGTGCGGCGGTACGCCACGACTTGGCTCCGCATGCTGGCCGCGGCCGGGCCGAACGGCCACGGGACATCGCTTTACAACAGGCCGGACGACTGGGCGAGGAACTTCGCCGGAGCAGCCAGATGCTAGCGGGCGGCGCTGCAGGCTGTCAAGGCGTGTTTTTGGGTATTTTTCCATGTTCACGTGGCGTCCGGAAGTTTCCGGCCGCCGCTAAATCAATGATCTCCGGCCGGCGGCCTCACGCTACTTCCCCTCGCCGGGCTCCTTCAGCCCGTCCTTGTGGTAGTCCGGGAACGCCGGGCGGGTCGGCCGCTTCACCGGGTTCGCCTTCAGCCCCTCCATCACGATCTCGATCGCCCGGTCCAACTGCGGGTCCTTCCCCGCCCGGACCAGCTTCGGGTCGAACTCCACCTCCTCGTCCGGGGCCACCCCCCGGTTCTCCACGTCCCACCGCCCGTTCGGGAACCAGATGCCCCACCGCGGGGCCGTCACCGCCCCGCCGTCCACCAGCGGCGGGTAGCCCCCGATCCCGACCAGCCCGCCCCACGTCCGCTTGCCCACCAGCGGCCCGAGCTTCGACTGCCGGAACGTGTACGGTAGATAATCCCCGCCGCTCCCGGCCTGCTCGTTGATGAGCATCACCTTCGGCCCGGGGATGGCCGAGGTCGGGAACTGCTGGTCCGTCCCCTCCCGGGTGGTCGCGTAGTTCCGCACCGGCTGCCGCAGGTAGTCGATGACGTGGTCGGCCAACAGCCCGCCGCCGTTGAACCGCTCGTCCACGATCACCCCGTCCCGCCCGGCCTGGGCGAAGAAGTAGCGGTTGAACCGGACGTACCCCTCGACGCTGGTGTTCGGGACGTAGACGTAGGCGACCCGGCCGTTGGTGGCCTTGTCCACCGCCCGGCGGTTGGCGTCCACCCAGGCCAGCCCCCGCAACTGCCGCTCGGTCGGGGCCGGGACCACCAGCACCTCGCGGCTGCCGGAGCCGTCCGGGTTCGGCCCGACCTTGATGAGCGTCTGCCTCCCGGCCGTCCCCTCGAACGGCTTGTACAGCTCGTCCGCGGCCTTCAGCTCCTTGCCGTTGACGGCCAGCAGGTACTCGCCCTCCTTGACCCCGGCCCCGGGCTGGGTGAGCGGGGCCCGCAGCCCCGGGTTCCAGCTCTCCCCGCGGTAGACCTTCGTGATCCGGTGCCGGCCGTTCTCGGCCTTGAAGTCGGCCCCGAGGAGCCCGCCCCGGCGGCTCTCGGGGCGGGGCACGTCGCCGCCCTGGAGGTAGACGTGCTGGAGCGACAGGCCGGCCAGCAGCTCGTCCAGCAGGTAGTTCAGGTCGTGCCGGCTGCCGAGCCCGGGCAGGTACGTCTCGCCCTCCAGCCAGGCCTTCCGCAGGTCGTACCCGTGGAACTTCGGGTCGTACAGGAAGTCCCGCTGGATGCGGAACACCTCCTGGTAGATCTGCTTCCACTCGGCCCGGGGGTCGACCCGGACCTCGACGGCGTCGAGCTTCAGGGCCCCGTCGCCGGGCTTGGCCGGGCCGCCGGTGCCGACGATGAACCAGTTGTCGCCCTGCCGGTACAGGAGCTTCTCGCCGTTGTCCGAGACGGTCACCGGGGAGACGGCGTCGGCGAACTTCTCGGCCTTCCGCTTGGCCAGGTGGAACCGGTGGACGGTCGCCCCCCGCGGGCCGTCGCCCGGGGGCGGCCCCTCGGCGATCGGGTCGTTCGGGGCTTCGAGCAGGAAGACCACCCCGGCCTTGCCGGTGACGAGGCCGACGTAGTTCTTGGCCGGCAGGGGAAGGGCCAGGGTCCGCTGGTCGAGGTCGTCGAGGTCCACCTTGACGGCCGGCGGCCCCTTGTCGGCGTCCTTCTTGTCGCCCTCCTTCTTGTCCCCGTCCTTCTTCTCGCCGTCCTTCTTGTCGGCCGCCTTCTTCTCCTTCTCGTCGTCGCTCTCCGGGGCCAGCGGCGACGGGTCGTCCTTGCTCAGGACGGTGACGTACACGCCCCGCGTCACCGGCCGGTTGAAGATCGACATCCCGGACCCGACGGACGGGCCGATGTCGGTGCTGGCGGTGAAGAACAGGTACTTCCCGCCCTTGTCGAAGGCCGGGAACCGGGCGTCGCTCATCCCGTCCGTGACCTGGGTGGACTTGCCGGTCTCCAGGGAGTGGAGGAAGACGGCGCTCAGGTAGCTCTTGAGCTGCTTGGTGTAGGCCAGCCACTTCCCGTCCGGCGACCACACGGCGGCGATCCGGTCGTCGTCGTACGGGTTGGTGTCGACCTTCGTGGACTTGCCGGACGCCACGTCGACGTACCACAGGTTCAGCTTCTTGTCGGTGTACGCGATCTTGGACGAGTCGGGCGACCAGGTCGGGTCGTAGAAGTACGACGGGCCGTCGCCGATCTTGAGCTTCTTGGTCTCCCCCCGGCCGTCGTGCGGCCGCAGGTGCAGCTCGTACTCGCCCGACTCGTCGGAGAAGTAGGCCACCCACTTGCCGTCCGGCGACCAGGCCGGGTCGCGGTCGGCCGCCGCGGTGCTGTCGGACAGGTTGCGGGCGTCGCCCTTCTCGGCCGGGACGGTCAGGATGTCGCCGCGGGCCTCGAACACCGCCCGGCTGCCGGACGGGGACAGGGCGGCGGCCCGGATGGTCTTGGCCACCTTCTCCGGCCGGGGCCGGACCGACGGCAGGTCGGCCGCCAGCCGGATCGGGACCTGCTGCGACTTGCCGGTCTTCAGGTCGAGCAGGTGGAGCCCGCCGAACGTCTCGTAGGCGATGGCGTCCTTCCAGGCGGAGGCCGACTTGATGTCGCCGCGGCCGGGGTCGAGGACCCGCTTGACCTCCTTCGCGGCCGGGTCGTACTTGAAGATCGTGGTCATGCCGTCGCGGTCGGAGAGGAAGTAGACCACGTCGCCGACCCACATCGGGTTGAAGTCGTTCCCGTCGGCCCGGGGGACCTTCGTGACCGCCGAGTCGGCCAGGTCGGCGATCCACAGGGGCGAGGCCGTCCCGCCGCGGTAGTGCCGGACCGGGCGGAACGCCCCGGGGAACTGCGGCCGGTTGGAGAGCGGGACGTAGGCGATCCGCTTGCCGTCGGGCGAGAGCGACCCGTCCTCGGCCTGCGGCAGGGGCAGCTCCGTGGGCTGGCCGCCCTCGGCCGGGACCGAGAAGAGCTGGAGGAATCGGGCGTAGCTGGTCCGGGGGGAGCGGAAGAGGATGTTCTTGCCGTCCGGGGTCCAGCCGACCGGGGCGTCCGGGTCCGGGTGGTGGGTGACCCGGGTGGGCACCCCGCCGGCGGCCGGGACGGTGTACACGTCCAGGTTCCCCTCGTACTCGCCGGCGAAGGCGACGGTCTTGCCGTCGGGGGAGAAGACGGGGTAGGTCTCCAGCCCGGTGCCGGCGGTCAGCCGGCGGGCGTCGCCGCCGCCCCGGGGGACGGTCCACAGGTCGCCGGCGTAGGCGAAGACGATCTCCTTCTCGCCCAGGGCCGGCCGCTGGGGCAGGACCGGGGGCGGGTCGGCGGCCCGGGCCGCGGCCGGGTGCAGGACCAGCGGCAGCAGGAGTAGCAGCGTGCGTCGCATCGGACCTCCTGGTGTGGGGCGACGGCGATTGTCCCGTGCGGGCGGGACGGGATCAAGGGGTCGGCGGGGGGTCGGGTGGGTATGTTACCCGGCGGAGGGTTCCGCCATGTTCACCGCGCTCGGGCCGGCCGCCGTCGCCCTGTGCCTGGCCGGCCCGCCGGCCCGGCCGGCGACGTACTGCAACCCGGTCAACCTCGACTACGGGTACTGCCCGATCCCGAACTTCGTCGAGAACGGCAAGCACCGGGCCACGGCCGACCCGGTGGTCGTCCGGTTCAAGGGCGACTACTACCTGTTTTCGACCAATCAATGGGGATATTGGCACAGCCCGGACATGGCCCGGTGGACGTTCGTGCCGAGGAAGTTCCTGAAGCCGCACCACAAGGTCTACGACGAGCTGTGCGCCCCGGCCGTGTGGGCGATGGACGACGCCCTGTACGTCATCGGCTCGACGTACACGAAGGACTTCCCGATCTGGAAGAACCCGACGCCCAAAGGGGACACCTGGACCGAGGCCGTCGGGGCGTTCGAGGGGGCGGCCTGGGACCCGGCCTTCTTCCCCGACGACGACGGCAAGCTCTACCTCTACCACGGGTCGGGCAACGACATCCCCCTTTACGGCCGGGAGGTGGACCGCAAGACGCTCCAGCCCAGGAGCCCGCGGCAGGACCTCATCCGCCTGCGGCCGGACCGGCACGGGTGGGAGCGGTTCGGGGAGGCGAATGACAACACCTTCCTCAAGCCGTTCATCGAGGGGGCGTGGATGACCAAGCACCGGGGCCGGTACTACCTCCAGTACGCCGCCCCGGGGACCGAGTTCAGCGGGTACGCCGACGGCGTGTACGTCGGCGACGGGCCGCTCGGCCCGTTCGAGTACCAGGCCCACAACCCGTTCTCCCTGAAGGCCGGCGGGTTCGCCCGCGGGGCCGGCCACGGGGCCACCTTCCAGGACCACCTCGGCAACTGGTGGCACACCTCGACCATCACCATCGCGGTCAAGAACAACTTCGAGCGGCGACTCGGCATCTGGCCGGCCGGGTTCGACCCCGAGGGCGTGATGTACTGCTACACCGCCTACGGCGACTACCCGCACCGGCTGCCGCACGACAAGGGCGTCGACCACCGGGGCGGGCTGTTCGCCGGGTGGATGCTCCTGAACTATGCCAAGCCGGTGACGGCCTCGTCCACCCTCGGCGGGTTCGCCCCGAACCTGGCCGTCGACGAGGACATCCGGACGTACTGGAGCGCGAAGACCGGCGGCGCCGGGGAGTGGTTCCAGTCCGACCTCGGGGCCGTGTCGACGATCCGGGCCGTGCAGGTCAACCACGCCGACCAGGACGCGACGGTCATGGGGAAAGTCCCGGGTCTGTACCACCAGTACCGGCTAAAGGTTTCGGCCGACGGGACGAACTGGACGACGGCCGTGGACAAGAGCGTGAACCGGGCCGACGTGCCGCACGACTACGTCGAGCTGCCGGAGCCGGCCGAGGCCCGGTACGTCCGCATCGAGAACGTCCACGTCCCGACCGGCAAGTTCGCCCTGAGCGGCTTGCGGGTGTTCGGCACCGGGCCGGGGGCGAAGCCGGGGGCGGTCGAGAAGTTCGTGGCCCTCCGCGGCGACAGCGAGCGGCGGAACGCCTGGCTGAAGTGGGCGGCGTTGCCGGAGGCCACCGGGTATGTTGTCCGGTACGGGGTGGCCCCGGACAAGCTGTACGCCGGGGTGATGGTCTACGGGTCGACCGAGCACACCGTCCGAACCCTGACGGCCGACCGGCCGTATTATTTTCGCGTCGAGGCGTTCAACGAGGCCGGCATCGGCCCCCGGTCGGCCGTAGTGGAAGCGAAGTAAATCCGACGAGAACAGCCGGCCGCAGATGACGCAGATTTCAGCGCAGGTGAACGCAGACCGGGCCCGTGCGAAATCGACCCCCTGTATATTTTCCCCTCGATCTGCGTCGTCTGCGTCCTTAAATCTGCGTTATCTGCGGCCCGCCTTTATCCGGTTCCTCTCCCGCGAGATCGCTTCATGTCCGCTCCCCCGCCGCCCGCCGCCGGCGGCCCGCCCGAGAGCCGCATCCACCTGTTCGCCGGGCTGCTCGTCGCGCAGGTCCTGGTTCTGGCGTTCATCCTGGCGGCGTTCCCGGCCCGGAACCCGGACCTGTGGACCCACCTGGCCGTCGGCCGGCTGATCGCCGCCGGCGACTATAAGTTCGGCGAGGACCCGCTGGCGTACACCACCGCCGGCGTGTACTGGGTCAACCACGCCTGGCTGTCCGACCTCGTCACGTACAAGCTGTACGCCGCCCTCGGCGACGGCCTCGTCGTCCTCAAGGGGCTGTTTGTGGTCGGCATCGCGGCCGTGCTGCTGTCGTGCCGGCGGGCCGGGGCCGGGCTGGTCGTCCCGGCCCTGCTGACGGCGCTCGCCCTGTTCGCCATGTCGCCCCGGCTGTTACTCCAGCCGGCCCTGGTGTCGGTCGGGCTCCTGGCCGTCACGGTTCGGCTGCTCCTGCGGCCGCCGACGCCACGGGCGGTCTACTTCCTGCCGCTGGTGATGGTCCTGTGGGTGAACCTGGACGAGTGGTTCATCCTGGGCCCGCTGGCGGTCGGGCTGGTCTGGCTCGGGGAGCGGCTCACCTCCGGGCGAGCGGGGGGCGTCAGCCCCCAGAACCCGGCGGCCCATCAGGGGGCTGACGCCCCCCCCGCGCCGGGAAGCCGGGCGGTGCCGACGTGGCTGCTGGCGGCCGTCGTCGCGGCCTGCTGTCTGAGCCCGCACCACGTCAAGGCGTTCGTCCTGCCGCCGGAGCTGTCCCCGGCCGCCCGGGCGGCGTTCGGCGGCGACCCGCGGTTCGACCGGGTGTTCGAGCCGGGGTGGCGGTACGCCCGGTTCGCCGACCCGGCCGAGCGGCTGACGGCCGGCGGGGTGGCGTACCTGGCCCTGCTCGTCCTCGGCCTCGTGTCGTTCGTTGCGACCCGGCGGTCGCCCCGCTGGGACCGGCTGTTGCTGTGGCTGGCGTTCCTGGGCCTGAGCCTGTGGAACGTCCGGCTGGTGGCGTTCTTCGCGGCCGTCGCCGGGCCGGTCACGGCCCTCAACCTCCAGGACTGGGCGGCGGCCCGTCCGGCCCGCCCGGCCGGCAAGTCGCCCCGGCGGTCGCGGTTGGGGCCGGTCGGGCAGCTCTCCGCCGCCGTGGCCGGGTTCGCGGTCCTGGCCGTGTGCTGGACCGGGTGGCCGCAGGCCCCACTGACCGACGCCCGGAATGTCGGGTGGGCGGTCCAGCCGGACGCCGGGATGCGGGACGGGGCCGAGGCCCGGGCGGGGTGGCGGGCCGACGGGCGGCTCGGGCCGGACGACCGGGCGTTCCACGTCCACCCGGACGGGGCCGCCCACGCCGCCTACTTCGCCCCCGGCGAGCGGTGCTTCCTGGACCACCGGCTCGGGCTCTTCGGCGGGGCGGCGAAGGAGTACGCGACGGTCTGCAAGGCCCTCGGGGTGAGCGGCGAGCCGGACGGGCCGTTCCCGGGGGCGGCGGCCGGGCCGCTGCGGGACCGGGGGGTGACGGTCGTGGTCCTGACCGACCCGAGCCCGGCCCGGCTGGACGTCGGGTTCTTCCGGCTCTACGCCGCCCGGGCCCCGCTGCTGGCGGTCAGCGGGCG
>JAIEQO010000437.1 GCA_019747655.1 Gemmataceae bacterium
GGTCCTCCAGCTCCCGGGCCACCTCGGCCGGGTCGGCCGGCTTGGTGAACTGGAGGTCGAACCCGGCGTCGGCCGCCCTCTCCAGGTGGCCGTAGTCCTCGTAGGCGGTCATGGTGGCGAACACCGGCGGCCGGCCCGGGGACAGGTCGCGGAGCTGGCGGGCCAGGTCGTACCCGTTCATCCCCGGCATGTTGATGTCCAGCACGCAGGCGTCGGGCCGCTCGCGGCCGGCGGCCGCCAGGGCGGCCGGGCCGTCGTAACAGGTCTCGACCGCGAACCCGGCCCGGGACAGGAGGAAGCTCATCGAGTTGGCCGCGTCCTGGTTGTCGTCCACGACCAGAACGCGGTACTTGGCGGCGGGCGGATTCATCGAGCGGCCCTGGCGGGTAAGGACGGCCGCCGACGGTGAGCAAACCGCGTGCCCGGGCCCGGTTCGCTCGCCGTGGGCCGGGAGGCCTGCGGCACCGAACCGGGACGTCGCAAACCTGTTCCGCAAGGTCGGGGTCGCCGGCACGGGGAGGGCGAGCCTCCCGGCGAGCCGGCGGACCCCCGAGCGATCGCCGGCTCGCCGGGAGGCTCGCCCTCCCACACCACCCGTTCGGAACGGCACCTCACAACCCGGTCGACGGCCCCTTGCGGCCGAACAGGAACGACACCACCGCCAGGATCAGGAAGACGACCAGCAGGACCTTGCCGATCCAGGCCGCGTCTCCCGCAATATTCCCGAACCCGAACACGGCGGCGATGAGCGCCACCACGAAGAAGATGATCGCCCAGCGGAGCATGACGTTCCCCCCGGATGCGGCGGGACCCGGAGCGGGCCGCCGCCCGGCAGCCGTCCGGGCCTCGCCGCAACCGAATCGTAACCGCCCCGCCGGCCGCACGCCACCAGGGGCTCGCGCCCCTGGCTACCGTCGGTCGCCGCCCCGCGGCTCCGGGCTGTAGAGTCCCGGAGGGACGACCGACGGTAGCCAGGGGTGCAAACCCCTGGTCGTGAGGCCAACGGGCGGACGCCGTTCGTCCGGGGTACCCCGGCGGTAGCCGGGGGTGACAACCCCCGGAGCCTTATTTCCCCCGGTTCAGCTCGGCCGCCCGGGTGACCAGCCCGACGAACTCCCGCCGGTGGCCGGTCGGGTCCGGGCCGACCACCGCCGACGCCTCCTCCAGCACCCCGGCGTAGGTCATCCCGCCCTTGTGCGGCGAGTCCCGCAGCAGTTGGCCGAACGCGGCCACCGCCGCCGCCCACCGGAAGTCGTCGGACAGCTCCTTCCCGACCACCCCGGCCAGCGGCTTGCCCAACTCCTGGCTCACTTCCCCGTCCGGCTGCTTGTACCGCATCTTGGCCGTCAGCCACTCGTCCGACGGGGCCGCCTCCCCCTTCGCGGCCTGGTACTTCAGCGGGTCCACCCCGGGCAGGTCGATCTTCACCCCGACCGGGACGACCTCGTACAGGACCGTGACCTGGTGCCCGCTGCCCATGTCCCCGGCGTCCTTCGCGTCGTTCTTGAAGTCCTCGTCCTTGAGCAGCCGGTTCTCGTACCCGATCAGCCGGTACGCCGCGACTTTCGCCGGGTTGAACTCGACCTGGAACTTCACGTCCTTGGCGACCAGGGCCAGGGCCCCGCCCTGGTCGACGAACACCTTCCGGGCCTCGTCGATGTCGTCGATGTAGGCGTGGTGGCCGTTCCCGTGGTTGGCGATCGCCTTCAAAGTCTGGTCCTTGTAGTTCCCCATCCCGAACCCGAGGACGGTCAGGAACACGCCGGACTTCCGCTCGTCCTCGATCAGCTTGACGAGTTCGCCCTGGCCGGTGACGCCGACGTTGAAGTCGCCGTCGGTGCAGAGGATGACGCGGTTCACGGCCCCGTCCCGGTAGTTCCGCCGGGCCAGGTCGTAGGCGGCCCGCAGCCCGCCCGAGCCGTTCGTGCTGCCGCCGGCCCCGAGCCGGTCCACCGCCTGCCGGACCACCTCCCGGTCGGCCCCCGAGGTCGGCTCCAGGGCGACCCCGGCCGCCCCGGCGTAGGTGACGACGCCGACCGTGTCCCGCTCGGTGAGCTGGTCGATCAGCAGGCCGAGCGACTGCTTGACCAGCGGCAGCCGGTTCGGGGCCTGCATCGAGCCGGAGGTGTCGATCAGGAAGACGAGGTTGCGGGCCGGCATCGCCCGCGGGTCGAGCTGCCGGGCCTGGACGCCGACCCGGACGAGGTGGTGCTCCGGCTTCCACGGGCACGGGCCGATCTCCAGGGCGAAGGCGACCGGGTCCGGGCCCTTCGGCCGGGCGTACTGGTACGGGAAGTAGTTGACGAACTCGGCCAGGAAGACGGCGTCCCGCGGCGGGAGCTGGACGCTGTCCAGGAGCATCCGGCGGACGTTGCTGTATGATGCGGTGTTCACGTCGGCCGAGAAGGTCGAGAGCGGGGTCGTCCGGGGCGAGACGAACTCGTTCTCCCGGTAGACGCCGTACTGCTCGGCGTTCTGGCGGTTGAACTCCTCGCCCCCGGCCGGGGCCGGCTCCGCGGCGGGGGGCGGGGCCCCGAGCGCCGGGGCGTCGGCAGCCGCCTTGGACGCGGCGATCGCGTCCTCGCCGGCGAACCCCTTCCCCCTGTCGGCCTTCATGCCGGCCATCCGGGCCTCACCGGCGTCGGCCGCCGGGGAGGCCCCGCCGTTGCCGTGCTTCGCCCCCTCGGGGGCGGCCCCGCACCCCACCACCCCCTCGACCAGGACGCCGAGGACGACCAGTGAAATCCCCCGCGCGTACCCGCCCCGCGGCCCGAATACCCGGAACCGAGCCATGACGGACCCCTCCTCGGGTGAGGAAACCGAGACCGGCCGACGACGTGACGGAGTCCTGATCCCGCCGGGAGACCGTTATTCCGCCGGGACCGGGGTGATGAAATGCCGGCCGGGCCCACCGACATAACGCCGCCGCGGGGCGGGCGGTTCGCGGGCCGCGCGAAAAATGACCCGGGCCGCGGTTCCGACCGCGGCCCGGGGAGGGTGTTCGGCGTTCGGTACGCCGGCCGATTACCGCCAGCGGACGGCGAAGCTGCTGTTCCCGAGGACGACCAACTCCCGCTCGGCGAATCCGTGGACCTCGGCCCAGTCGAGTGCCTCTTCCGCTTCGGAGAGGTTGGTCAGGGTGGTCATGGCCCAGGCCCGCTCGGCCCGCCGGACCGACCCGCCGTCCATCGTCTCGGCCGCCGGGTCGGTCAGCCCGACCAGGGTGTTCTCGCTGGCCAGACCGGGGTGCGGGGTCGGGTGGTCGCCGGCCAGGACGGCGTGGACGTCGGACTTGCTGGAGATCACGAACACGGCGGCGATGCCGATCGCCGCCGCGGCAAGGAGCAAGAGGAGGGTCATGACTGGGTCCTCTCCCGGCGAGGCCGGCCGTGGGCGGTGGCCGAACCTTAGAGCAGTTATGCCTCACCGGCTTAGGTGGACGAAGTAAAAACCGACAAATCCGCCGGTCCGGCCGGTCGAACCGGGGAACTTTCAGTGAGGATAGTAGGAATCAGCCCTGACATGAACCCCGCCGGCCCGGCCTGGGCGGCGGTCGGCCGCCGGTATCATCGGCGGCCGCCACAGGATGAATCGACCCCCGCCCGGAAAGCCGGACCGACACGGCCCCTTGCAGCCGGCTTCGGCGGGGTTCGGGTGGGCGCTCGGTCCGGTGCGGGGGGATGAAGTGGGCAGCCGTTTGCCCGCACCAGACCCATTCTACGCGGCGACACGCCCGGGGCACAACCGGTGCGACGGGTCCGCGATCGGGCCGTCTACGCCGTCGGGTGTTGTGCGTCCCGGGCGATCAGGTCGTTGACCCGGGCGGCGAACGCCGCCGGGTCGGCGACCCGGGACCCCTCGGCCACCACCGCCTGCTCGTACAGGAGCCGGGCGTAGGCTTCGACCCGTGGGTCCGCGGCGTTCATACCATGCAACCGCCGTGCCGCTTCGACCGCCGGGTTGTCGGGGTTCAGCTCCAGCACCCGCCGGGCCGCCCCGTCGCCCCGGCCCATCCGCTCCAGGAGCCGCTCCAGGTGGGCGGACGGGGCCACCCCGTCGGCCACCAGGCAGGCGGCGCTGGCGGTCAGCCGCCGGGTCAGCCGCACGTCGGCCACCTCCGGCAACTTCTCCTTGAAGAGTGATACGACGGCCGCGAACCGGGCTTTCACCTCGTCGGGCACGTCGCCGGCCCCGGGGGCGTCGCCGCGGTCGGCCGCCCGCAGCCGCTTCCCCTTGTACTCGCCGAGCCCGGGGAGGGCGAACTCGTCGACCGGGTCGGCCAGCAACAGCACGTCCTGCCCTTTGGCCCGGTACGCCTCCAGGTACGGCGACCGCCGCAGCCCCTCGACCGACTCGCCGACGAGGTAGAGGATGTCGGTCTGCTCGGCCGGCATGTTCCCGACGTAGTCGGCCAGGGTGGTGTACGTTCCCGCCCCGGTTGCCGCAGACTCGAACAGCAGGAGGTCGGCGATCTTCTCGCGGTTCGACCAGTCCCGGGTCAGCCCCTCCTTGAGGACCGACCCGAGCCCCTTGTAGAAGGTCAGGTACTTGTCGAACTCGACGGTCTTCATCCCGGCCAGGGTGTCCAGGACGTTCTTCACCACGCTCTTCTGGATCACGTCCAGGAGCGGGTTCTGCTGGAGCAGTTCCCGGCTGACGTTGAGCGGCAGGTCGGCCGAGTCGACCACGCCCTTGACGAACCGGAGGTAGAACGGCAGCAGTTGCTCGCACCGGTCCATGATGAGGACCCGCTGGACGTACAGCCGCAGCCCGGCGGCCGGCTCCTCCCAGTCGAACGCCAGCGGCTTCTTGGCCGGGATGAAGAGCAGGGCCTTGAACTCGGTCTTGCCCTCGGCGGCGTAGTGGATGGTCGCGGCCGGGGCCTCGGTGTCGTGGGAGAGCTGCCCGTAGAACTCCTTGTACTCGTCGGCCGTGACCTCGGACTTCGGCCGCAGCCAGATCGCCTTCCGCCGGTTCAGCGTCTCCTCGGTCGTCTTCTTCTCGCCGTCCTTCTCCTCTTCCACGTCCATCACGACCGGGTGCTCGATGAAGTCACTGAACTTGCGGACCAGCGACCGGAGCCGCCACGGGTCGAGGAACTCCTTGGCGTCGTCCTTCAGGTGCAAGATCACGTCCGTCCCGCGGGCCGGCTTCTCGGCGGCCTCGACGGTGAACGCCCCCTGGCCGTCGGACTCCCAGCGGGTGCCGTCGGCCGGGGAGCCGGGGCCGCGGGTGACGACCGCCACCGTGTCGGCGACCATGAAGGCCGAGTAGAAGCCGACGCCGAACTGGCCGATCAGCCCGCCGGACTCGCCCGACCGGCCGGCCTGCTTGGCGGCTTCGAGGAACGCCCGGGTGCCGGACTGGGCGACCGTCCCGAGGTGGTCGATGACCTCCTGGCGGGTCATGCCGATGCCGTTGTCGGAGACGGTCAGAGTGCCGGCGGCCTTGTCCGGGGTGATCTTGATCTTCCAGTCGGTGTTCCCTTCGAGCTTGTCGGCGTTGGCCAGGGCGTCGAACCGGACCTTGTTGACGGCGTCCGAGGCGTTCGAGATTAGCTCCCGGAGGAAGATGTCCCGGTCGGAATAGAGCGAGTGGGTGATGAGGTGCAGGAGCTGCTTGAGTTCGGCCTTGAACTCGAGGGTTTCGGCGGGCACGGCGGTCTCCGAACGCGGCCAGGAATACAGAGGATTAACCACAGAGTTACAGAGGGCACCGAGCAGAAAGAGACAGAGAAAGATTACTGATCTCCTCGGTCTTCTGTCCGCTCGGTGCCCTCTGTGACTCTGTGGTTAAAGGCCTTCCAAAACGGGTAGCGGGAACTGCCGGACCCGCAGCTCGGCCGGCCACTCGGCCGCGTCCCCGCCCTTCTTGCTCTTGAGCTTGAGCCGCCGGGCCAACTTCTCGCCGGTCTGCTTGACGAACAGCGGCACCCCCTGGCGGGCGCAGGCGTCCTTGATCCCCAGCACCCAGTCGGGTTCGAGCGGACGGCAGCCGGGCCCGGATTCGCCGCCGACGATGACCCAGTGGATGCCCGCGAGGTCGAGGTCGGGGATCGGCCCGAGGAGCGGCTCGACGGACAGGAACTTGACCTTCGCCGGGGTCCGGCGGAGGTGGTCAATGCGGAACGTATAGTCGGCGCTCTCGACGCTGACGCCCTGCCAGACGTGGGCCGGCCAGGGCAGCCGGGGGGCCAGGGCTTCGAGCCGGTCGGCCCGCTTGGTGAGGATCTGGTACTGGTGCCAGTCGGCCCGGACCATCGTGTCGAACACCCGGGCGATGAACTCCTCCGGCACGTCCTTGTGGAACAGGTCGGACATGGAGTTGACGAAAATCTTGCGGGGCTTCTTCCACCGCAGCGGCAGGTCGAGCGTGTGCGGGTGGAGCGTCAGGGCGAAGTCGTTGCGGTAGTTCGGCTGGCCCATCAGCATCAGCCGGCGGCTCATCCGCTCGGCGTAACAGTTCTTACAGCCGGGGCTGATCTTGGTGCAGCCGGTGAGCGGGTTCCAGGTGGCGTCGCTCCATTCGATGGACGTGGTGGCCATGAGGTTTGGATCGCGCGAGCCCCTGGGGGAATTCTACCCGGAACACGGTCCGCCCGTTCCGTCGGTCCCAGGTCAGCCGGCCGGCGTGGGCCTCGGCCGCCTGCTTGGCCACCGCCAAGCCCAGCCCGATCCCCTCCTCCTTGCCGGTCACGAACGGGTCAAACAGCCTCCCCGCGATCTCGGCCGGCGGGCCCGGCCCGGTGTCGACCACCTCGACGACGATCACCCCCTCGCTCACGCTCGGGGTTCGCCCGGCCACCTCCACCACCCCGCCCGGGCCGGCCGCCTCGACCGCATTGCCGATCACGTTCCCGAACAGGTGGCCGAGCGACACCGCGTCACCGGACACGGTCATCGGCCCGGCCGGCGGGTCCCAGGTCAGCGTCGTCCCGGCGTGCCGGCACTGCGGCCCGAGCAGGCCCACGGCCTGCTCGATCACGGCCACCAAGTCGACCGGTTCGCGGGCTACCGCCGGCGGCTTGCCCAGGTCCAGGAACTGCCGGACCGTCCCCTCGATCCGGGCCAACTGCCGCAGGGCCACCCGCAACGGCTCCGGGTCGGCCGCCGGGTTCTCGGCCAGGTACACCTCGACGGCGAGCCTCGCCCCGGCCGCGGCGTTGCGGAGCTGGTGGGCCAGCCCGCCGGAGAACTGCCCGAGCACCCGCAGCCGCTCGGCCGCCGCCAGCGCGTCCCGGTACTCGGCCAGCCGCCGGGCCATGTCGTTGACCGACCGCCCGAGGTCGGCCAGTTCGTCGTCCGGGGCCGGCACGGGCAGCGGCCGGAAGTCCCCGCCGGCGATCAGCCGGGTCCGCCGGTCCAGG
>JAIEQO010001059.1 GCA_019747655.1 Gemmataceae bacterium
CCTGGCCGCCTCCGTCATCTGCTACCGCATCCTGGTCAACGATGCCATGTAGCCCACCCGGTTTTGTCAGGCCCCCTTATAAGCGGCGTTCAGGAAACCGACTCCGGAGGAAATAATGCTCTGGATACCACCGACGGAGAGGGACGATGCAACGCTAAACTGACCGGTTGGGTCGATGTTGTCGATAGGGTTGGCGTGCGCGTAAAGGTACTTATGCAGAGTTCGCGGGTCCTGCGGGTCGCCCTCGAACTCGTCGAAACTGGTGAACCGCCCGATGGTCGGATCGTAGTGCCGGAATCGCAGCAAGCCGAGGGCACCGGGCGAAGGGACGTAGGCCATGTTACCAGCGGGGCGGGTCATAGGCGTCGGGAACATCGCGCACCCCCTCAGCTCGTCCGTCATCCACCACGCCGGCTGCTCAGTCCACCGGTTCCAACACCTTCGCCCGCACGAGCCTGTCGATCGCCTCCTGTCCGGCGGTCTCCTCGCACGGCAAGAGTGGCCAGTCGCGGTGGGGGTAGGTTGCCTTCGTGGCCAAGTGCGTCACCCACACCCCGAACCCGTGCTGGGGCCAGAGGGTGTAGGCCACGTGGGCCGCGTCCAGCCCTTCTTGGTACCGCCCGACCTGGTCAAGGTGGTAGGCACGGGTATTGGCGCAGTATGCCAACTCCTGCTGAGGCGACAACGACAGCAGAAGAGTTGGCCGCGCCCTCTCTTGGGCATGCATCCCTTCCGTCCACCGGACCGGCCACTCCCGGTAGTGGTCATCGGGGTGCGAGTTCAGCCCGTCTTGGTGGTACTCGATGTTGAAGCGATCGTCCGGGGCGTCCCACCGGGAGAAGACGTGGCGCGGTGCTAGTACCAGTCGGAGTGGGTAGCCCAACCGACGGCCGAGCGAGGTCAGCAGAACAGGAAGAGAGGAGCAAGTTCCCAGGCGTCGCGGGCCGAGAAGGCCGTGCAGGAACGAGTCCTCCGGGTCGTCGAAGTTGTCCGGGTCGGTGATGCGATCAGGGTTGTACCGGACGCCGATCTCCCGCGTAAGGCAGTGGACCATCGCGGTTATCTGGTACCGCGCCCGCGACCCGAAGTAGTCGGGGCGGCGCTGGTAGACCCCGGCGTACCTCGTCGTGTAGTCCGCAACCTGTGCGGCCCACGCATCGAGGCGGGCCAACAGCGATCCCATGTCCATCGCCTCGGTGCCCGGTAGGCCGTAGGCGGAGATGAGGTTCATCTCCGCCAAGTCATACCGTGCCACTTCGGCGGCCGGCGAGTTGTATAGCTTGACGATCGCCAAGCGACCAAGCTGATGCAAATGGGTGACCTGCCGTTGCGGCCGGGGCTGCAACTGGCTGCTGTTCCCGTTGCTCATCGAAGAGCCCTGTTACGCCTCTACCGCGTCGAGAGTAACCCCACCGCGCCCAGCCCGCAAGACCCTGCTCGGAAAATTTTGCCGACCCGCCGCACCCCGTTCGTCGTCGCGCCGATTCAGCGGGTAGGCTTCAGCATGGGGGGCGTCGAGCCGTGGCCCGAACGGGTCGGCCCGGCCCTACTTCACCAGCCGCCAGCCGGAGGCGTCCGCCGTCAGCCCGGTGTGCCCCTTGTACCGGTCGTAGACCCGGTGCATGGCCTCGACCGTGTCGAAGTAGCCGACCACGTGGGCCGCACTGAACGACTCCCCGGCCCGGACCCGCCGGCCGTGGACTTCCTCGATCATCACGATGATGTCACCCGGCCGCTGGCTGCACCACGCCTCGTACACCACCGACGGCTCCAGTGTCAGCCCGGCCAGCCACGGGCCGTCCTTCCCCGTCTTCGGGTCCCGCAGGTGGTACGCCCGGATGAAGTGCTCGGGAGTTCGGTGGGTGTCCCGCCGGTAGCCGTACTTCAGGTCCGGCGGGAACGGTTCGAAGAACTCCCTGGCCGGGACCCGGAGCCCCTTCGGGCCGTCCAGGTAGCTCAGGTAGACCTCGCTGAACGTGTCCCCCTTGACGTGGCGGACGCACCCCGGGGTGTCGTTCCGCAGGAACATCTCGTCCGAGTCGTTGGCGCTGTCGATCCGGTCCGCCAGCACGAAGTACCGCTCGCCCTTCGGGAAGACGACCAGTTGCGTCCACCGCGAGCCGGGCTTGCGGCCGGGGGCCGCGTACTCGTACCGGTACGTCGTCTTGACCGCCACGAAGTCCGGGCCGCGGACCACCTCCGGCCGGACCGGCTTCATCCGGTGGCAGAGCTGCGGCCCCTCGACCATCCGCTTCCGGTGGGTGGTCCCGTGGGCCAGCCGGGCGTACTCCTTGCGGGCCGGGTCGGCCTCGTTCTCGTGCCAGGTGTACCGCCCGACCCCGTGCCCGTCCGGGGCGATGACCGCGTCGGCCCAGGCGGCGTCGCTGCCGGCCTCCATCAGCCAGTCGATCACCATCAGCCCGTCCCCGGCCTCCCGGAACCCGGTCGCCTTGTCCCGGAACGACCCCTTCTCGATCCCGGTCATCCACTGTTTCGGGTTCTTCTTCGGGATGACGGCTTCGAGCTTGTCCGTCTCGATCGTGATGGCCCGCTCATCCTCGGTGACACGAGCCCAGTCGGCGGGCTTGGGCGGCTCGGCCCGCCCCGGCACGACGCCGGCCGTGACGGCGAGGGCGACCAGCGGCAGGAGGGACAGGCGGGCGTCGGGCCGTCGCATGGCGTGTCCTCGCGGGGAGCAGGTCAAGAGGGCGGGACGGCGTCCCAGGCCACCGGCAGGACCGACGGCCCGCGGTTGGCCGCGTTCCGATACCACTCGATCGGCCGCGACGGGTCGAGCCGCAGCCCCGGGGCCCGGCGGATCAGCTCCTCCAGGGCGATCGTGGCGATCTCCTTCGCCAACGCCGCCCCGAAGCAGCCGTGGACCCCGGCCCCGAACGACAGGTGCCCGCCGGCCCGGCCGATGTCGAACCGGTCCGGGTCCGGGAAGCGGGCCGGGTCGCGGTTCGCGGCCGCGATACTCAACTGCACCACCTGCCCCTTCCGGATCGCCTGCCCGCCGACCGTCACGTCCTCCAATGCCACCCGCGGGATGAGCGTGACCGGCGGCTCGAACCGCAGCGTCTCCTCGACCGCGGCCGGGATCAGCCCCGGGTCGGCCTTCACCCGGGCGAACGGCTCCGGGCGGGTGAGCAGCAGCCAGAGGGCGTTGCCGACGAGGTTCCGGACGGCGACGTGACCGGCCAGCAGGAGGAGCATCACGTTCCCGGCCACCTCGTCGTCGGTCAGCCCGCCGTCGGCCGCCACGGCGGCCAGGAAGTCGTCCCCGCCGGCCGCCTTCCGCTTCGCCAGCAGGCCCTTGGTGTACGCCGCCATCTCGGCCGTCGCCCGGACGAAGTCGGCGGCCGTCGCCTCGTTGATCGGGACGACGTTGAAGAACCCGATGAACGCCACCGACCAGTCGATGATCTTCGGCCGGTCGGCCGCCGGCACCCCGAACAGGTCGGACAGGACGGTGGCCGGCAGGAGGAAGGCGTACTCGCCGGCGGCGTCCAGCCGGCCGCCCCTGGCCGCGTCGAGCAGTTCACCCGCCGCCGTGCGGATCGGGCCGGCTAGCCGCTTGACGACGGCCGGGGTCAGACCCTTTTGCAGGTGGCCGCGGACCCGGGCGTGGTCCGGCCCGTCCTTCATCAGCATCCAGGTCTCGAGGTACGGCACCGTGGTGCGGACGCCGGCCCGGGCCTCGGCCGGGGCCGCGTCCACGAACCCCTTCATCCGGTCGTTGCTCAGCCGCGGGTCCTGGAGCAGGGCGTGGACGAGGTCGTAGGGGAAGACGTACCAGGCGTTGTGCGGCGGGTAGAAGAAGACCGGCCGGTGTTCCCGCAGATAGGCCAGGTCCGGGAACGGGTCGTCCAGCTTGGCCGGGACGGCCAGGAAGAACTCGTCCGCCTCGCGGGGGTCGGTCGGCACGGCGGGGCTCCGCGTCAGGGCCGGGGCTTCTTCGGCTTCGTCTTCGGCTTGGGCATCGGCAGGGCGTCGAACGTGGCCCGCAGGAGCCGGGCCATCGCCCCGGTGTCGGCCCAGTCCGCCCGGGGGACGACGAGGTGCGGCTTGGCCCCGGGGTACGGCGGCCCCTCCTCGCCGGCCGGCAGTAGCTCCCGCCCGGCGGCCGTCGGCTTCAGGTAGAACCGGTCGTCGCAGACCAGGGCCACCGGCTTACCGTCCAGGTAGACGCAGAACTCGCCGAACATCTTCCGGGCCGTGACGCGGCCGGCCCCGGCAAGCTGGCCCAGCAGGTCGTCCACCGTCTCCTGGCTCGTCGCCACGGCGCGTCCTCCGGCCGGTCACGCGGCCCCGCCGTCCGGGTCGGCCCCGTCCGGCTTCTTCTCCGCCGACGGCATCGGCCGCTCCGCCGACCGCCCGAGGTGGGCGGCGTGGGCCACCGCCCCGGCCGCCTTCTCGACCGCCACCTCGACCGCGTGGGCCACCGCCCCGGCCGGCTTGGCGATCACCGGCGGGACGTGCGGCGGCTCGCCGGTGGAGACCTTCCGGGTCAGGACGTACTTCTGGAACAGCGCCCCGGCCACCGCCGACAGGATGCTCACCATCACCAGCGGGCGGTACTCCTCCAGCTTGTTGACCACCTGGATCATCTGGTCGGTCAGCAGGTACGCCAGCCAGAACAGCAGGTTCACCCCGGGGATGGCGTACAGCCCGTCGGCCAAGAGGAACCGGCCGAGCGGCACCCGCAGCACCCCGGCCATCAGGAAGATCGGGGTGCGGATGCCGGGCAGGAGGCGGGCCCCAAGCAGCACGGCGATGCCGCGGTCGTGGAAGTTCTTCTCGATCTCGGCCCGCTTCTCCGGCGGCACCAGCCGCCGCTGGACCCACGGCCGGCTGAGCAGCCACGTCCCCCAGACCCGGCCGATCGCGTACAGGAACCCGTCCCCGATCACCACCCCGGCCATCACCACCGGGAGCATGACGTACCACTTGAACCGGGTGTCCTCGTGGCCGACCATGGCCCCGGCGATGACCACCGGGATCTCCTCCGGGATCGGCAGCCCCAGCCCGGACAGGACCAGGAGGGCGAAGATGCCGACGTAGCCGAACTCGGTGAAGTACTCGAGCATCCCGCGGCCACCCCCGGACCCCACGGACCGTTCCCACCAACCTACGGCCGGCCGCCGGCCGCTACCAGCCGGTGTGTTGCCTCCAGCTCGCGGGCCAGCCCGCCGACGAGGTCGCCCGGCCCGGCCCCCGGTAACACCTCCCAGGTGTACGTCTCGACCTCGACGTGCGGGGCGTAGGGGAGGGCAGCGACCGCCGCCAGGGCCTCGGCCACGGCCGGCCGGGTGGTGCCCAGCGGCCCGAGCCGGTCGGCGTCGACGGGGACGTGGAAGTGGACCCGCCAAGTGTCGGCCGCGAGCATGAGGGGATCGGCTAGCACCTCCTCGGACAAATCGAGCCGCTCCACCACCTCCCCGTTGGGCCTCCGGGCGAACGTCTGGTGCAGGTAGCGTGGCTCGATGTACCGCCGCAGCGCCGCAACACCCCCGGGGTTCTCCCCGGGCCGGTCGAGCTGGATCGCGCAGCTCACCTGGACCTTGTTGATACGGACGCCGGCCCGGTCGAGCCGGCGGACCACGTCGGCCGCGTCCTCGAACTCGACCGCCTGGTGGCACACGTCGTAGCAAACGCCGATGTGCTCCCGCACCGCGGCCTCGTTGTGCCGGGCGAGCTGCCACAGCCGCTCGAAGAAGCTGACCGTCTCGGCCGTGGTTTCGAGCAGGCAGAACGGCTCCGGCTCGACCGCCAGGCGGATCACGCGGCCGGTCTCCCACCGCCGACGGTCGAGCATCACGGCCGTGGCGAGGAGTCGGCGGGCACACCCGTCGAGGAAGTCGCCCGGGTGGTCGAACCCCTTGAACCCGAGCGGCAGGGTCGAGATCGAGCCTTCGACGCCGTCCGGCAGCAAAACCGTCAGGACGGCCGCGCAACGGGACGTGTAGGCCGACCGCTCGGGGGTGGACCAGTCCGGCCGATACACCTGTTCCTTCACCCGGGCGGCGTGGAAGTCGCCGTAGGGGAAGGCGTTGAGCGTGTAGCACGGCAGGTCACGGGCCGCTAACTCGTCACGGAACCGGCTCAGCCCGTCCGGCGCGGCGAACAGCTCGTCCACGACCGGCTTGGCCAGCCACAACCCGGCCGCGACCGGCCGGCCGACCCGCCCCCAGACCGGGAGAGTGTACCGGTCGAGCCCGGCCAGCACCTCGGCGACCGTCCGCCCGGGGTGGACGTTGGTGCAATACCCGAGCGGGAGCGTGGGGAGTGCCATTGGAGTTGATGCATCGAAACCCCTCCCCCCGGCCCCCTCCCCTACGAAGGGAGGGGGAGGAAGACACCCGCTGTCTTACTCCCCCTCCCTTCGTAGGGGAGGGGGCCGGGGGGAGGGGTCTGCCTTCCCCGCCCAACTGACCTTCCCGGCCGGCCGCCCGGAGGCCGATAATTCCCCCGAACCGCCCCCGACCGCACCGGTCCCGCCATGCCCCGCATCCAGAAGCTGCCACAGGCCGTCGTCAACCAGATCGCCGCCGGCGAGGTGATCGAGCGGCCGTCGTCCGTCGTCAAGGAGCTGGTCGAGAACTCGATCGACGCCGGCAGTACCCGCATCGACATCGACCTCGACGCGGGCGGGACCGAACTCATCCGGGTGGTGGACGACGGCTGCGGGATCGCCCCCGACGACCTGCCGCTGGCGTTCGCCCAGCACGCGACCAGCAAGCTCCGGGACGCCGCCGACCTGTTCGCCATCGGCACGATGGGGTTCCGGGGCGAGGCCCTGGCCTCCGTCGCCGGGGTCGGCAAGGTGACGCTCCAGTCCCGCCCGCCGGACCAGCCGTGCGGGGCCGAGGTCCGCTGCGACGGCGGCGACCTGTCCGGCGTCCGCCCGTGGAACGGGTCGCCCGGCACCCGGGTCGAGGTGCGGCACCTGTTCTACACCGTCCCGGTCCGCAAGAAGTTTTTGAAAAGCGTGGCCACCGAACTCGGCCACGTCTGCGAGACCGTGACGCGCCTCGCCCTCGCCAACCCCGGGCTGCACCTCGTCCTGCGGCACAACGGCCGGCTCGTCTACGACATCCCGGCCACGGCCACCCTCACCGACCGCATCCGGCTGTTCTTCACGGCCGAGGTGTCCGACGCCCTGTACGACCTCGACTCCGGCCCCGGCCCGCTGCGGCTGACCGGGTTCATCGCCGACCCGAAGTGCGACCGCGGCAACGCCCGGCTGCAGTACCTGTTCGTCAACGGCCGGTGGTTCCGCGACCGGAGCGTCGCCCACGCCCTGCAAGAAGCCTTCCGCGGCCTCTTGATGACCGGCCGGCAGCCGGTCGGGTTCCTGTTCCTGGA
>JAIEQO010001014.1 GCA_019747655.1 Gemmataceae bacterium
GGGGCCCTCCCGCGCCGCGTTCTCTTACCTCACCCCGGGCCCCCCCCCCCCCCGACGCTCACCGACCATTCTACCCCTTCATCTCGGCCCGGACGGTCTCGAGCAGCTTCTTGGTCAGCTTGATCCCCTCGTCCTCGCCGACCTTCCCGCCCTCGTACTCGATCCCGATGTACCCCCGGTACTTGTGCTTGTTGCAGACGATGTCGAGCATCTTCCGGTAGTCGGTGTGGGTCTCGTTCCCCTTCTCGTCGAAGTCGTGGCTCTTGGCCGAGACGCCCTTGGCGAACGGCATCAGCTCGTCCACCCCCTTGTACCGGTCGTACTCGTGGTCGTTGTCGATCCGGAAGTTGCCGAAGTCGGGGAGCGTCCCGCACGTCTTGCTCCCGACCTTCTTCATGACGGCCGCCAGCCACTCGCCGTTGCTGGAGAGCCCGCCGTGGTTCTCGACGATGGTGTTGATGCCCATCCCGCCGCTGAACTCGGACAGCTTGCGGAGCCCGTCGGCGGCCCGCTCCAGTTGCTCGTCGTAGCTCCCGGCGGACTGGGCGTTCACCCGGATCGAGTGGCAGCCGAGGGTCTTGGCCCACTCGACCCACCGCTTGTGGTTGTCCACCGCCTGCTGCCGCTTCCCCTCGTCCGGGTCGCCGAGGGCCCCCTCGCCGTCGCACATGATGAGGACGCTCTTGACCCCGGCGTCGTCGGCCACCTTCTTCAGCTCCTTCAGGTAGCCGTCGTCCCCCTTCTTGTCCTTGTAGAACTGGTTGACGTACTCGACGGCGTCGATCCCGAAGTCCTTCTTCGAGATGGCCGCGAACTGGAGCGGGTCCCGCTTCTTCCCGAAGAAGTCCTTGTGCAGCGACCACTGGGCCAGGGAAATCTTGAACAGCCCGTCGAGGTCTTGCGAGGCCGGGGCGGCCGCCGCCAGGGGGGCGACGGCCAGCCCGCCGGCGACGGCGGCCGACTGCTTCAGGAACTCGCGGCGCGAAGCAACCGGAAACATGAGAGGCTCCGGGAACGGGGGATGAGATGCGGCAGGGGCGATTGTACGGGGCGCGGGCGGCAGGGTTTAGTCCCGGGACCGCGGCCGTCCCGGCCGCTCCTGAACCCGACCAATCGGCGGCCGGGACGGCCGCGGTCCGGGTGTAGCCGTCACGCCCCGAAGAGCGACTTCCAGATCACGTCGAGCATCCCCCGGGTGGGCGGGTCGGCCGGGTCGACGGTGCCGGTCCCGCGGCAGGTCGGGCACGGCTCCGGCCCGACGCCCGGCTCGTCGAGGGTGCGGCGGCCCTCACAGGTCGGGCAGCGGAACGGCATCCACCCCCGCGGCCCGGGCTCGTACCGGTACGACCCGGCCCCGCCGCACAGGCGGCAAGCCGACCGCCCGCCGCAATGGCACTTCACGTTGGGCATTCTGATCCCGGTGCGTTCTCGCCGACCCAGGGCTCCCGCCCTGGGCTACGGACGGCCGTCCCTCCGGGACTCAGGCCGCCGGTGAGCCGCGGAGCGGCGACCGTTCGTTGCCCAGGGCGGGAGCCCTGGGTCGGCTCCCCTACTCGAACCGCTTGCCGATCTTCGCCGCCTCGGCGTCCTTCCCCCCTGCCTTGAGGGCGTCGAGCAGCACGGCCCGGGCGTCCGGGTCGCGGAGGTCGAGCCGGACGGCCTCCCACGCCACCCGCTCGGCCTCGGCCGGCTTCTCCGGGAGCAACAGCCGGGCCAGCTTGACCCGGGCCGGGCGGTCGTCCGGGTCCCGGGCGGCGATCTCGGCCAGCACCCCGGCCAGCTCCGGGCCCCGGTCCAGGGTGTTGTAGATGCGGGCCAACTCGGGCAGCCAGTCGGCCTCGTGCGGGGCGGCCTTCCGCCCCCGCTCGAACGCCGCCGCGGCCGCGTCCAGCTCCTTCGCCGCGATCAACTGCCGGCCGAGGGCGAGCAACACCCGGGGGTCGTCCGGGTTCTCCTTCGCGGCCTCTTCGAGGACCGCCCGGGCCCCGGCCGGGTCCTTGTCGCGGTCCAGGAGCCGGGCCTTGACGACCGCCGCCCCGGGGTGCCCCTTCTCCTTAGCCAGGGCCGCGTCGGCGAGCTTTCGAGCCTCGGCCGCCTTGTTCCGCCGGGCGTACTCGCCCGCCAGCCGGGCCATCAGGTCGGGGTCGTCGGGGGTTTCCTTGTGGGCGGCTTCGAGTTCGGCGAAGGTCAGCGGCTTCTCGGTGCGCCGGCCGGACGCCTTCACCACCCCGTCGAGGTACTGGCGGTAGCCCCGCTCGAAGTCGGCCTTATCGACCCCGAGGGCGGACTTGATGACCGCGGCCGTGTCGGTCTGGGTCCGGTAGGCGTCGAGCAGCTTGCCGACGGCCGGCTCGCCGTGGGTCAGGACCGTGTATTCGACGTACAAGAGCGCCTGGAAGTAGGCGAGCGGCCAGTCGTCCTCGGCCCGCGGCCGGACGAACCCGAGGGTGATGCTGTCGAGGTCGAAGAGCGACCCGGCGGCCGCCCGCCGGCGGAGAACCGCCACCCACTGCGGCGGGCGGGCTTGGCCCTCGGTCCGCACGGCCAGCCCCTCGGTCAGCCAGTGCGGGACCCGGTGGTCGGTCTGGAGCAGGTTGAAGGCGTGGGTCAATTCATGCCGGACGACCCGGGCCCAGTTGGCCGGCCGGCCCTTGCCGGCGAACGGCGACGGGAACGAGATCACCCGCCCGCTGCACGCCCCGGCGGCCACGTCCGGCAGGGTGGGGAGTGCGATCGTCCGCCCGCTGAACATCTCCCGGCTGCTGAACACCTCGACCAGCACCTTCCCGGCCGGCTCGTACCCGTACCGGCCCTTGAACTCGGCGTGTAGCTCTTCGAGGTAGTCGGCCAGGAACGGGGCCAGCAGGGCGTCGGCCTTCGGGTCGTAGCGGACGACGTAGTGCGGCGTCTCGGCCGTCTGGTAGCCGTCGAGGTGCTTGAGGACGCGGAGGGAGTTGGCCACCCGCACGTCGAACGGGTCGGCCTTCTTGGCGGCGTCGAGCGTCGGCCGGGCCTCGGCCTCCCGCCCGGTCCGCATCAGCAAGAGGCCGAGAGCCGCCCGGGGGCCGGGGACGTTCGGCCGCAGCTCGGCCGCCTTGCGGTAGAACGCCTCGGCCTCGGTGTACCGCATCCGGTCTTCGAGCACCGCGGCGAGGTCGTAGTAGAACGCAGCCGGCTTGCCGTCGAACGCCTCGACGGCCTTCACGACCTCGGCGAACTCGGCGGACTTACCCGTCAGGTGATGGACGGCCGCCAGCCGGGCGAGGGTGGCTTCGTCTCGGGGGTTGACCAGCCGGGCCGCGGTGAGCAGCCGCTCGGCCGCGGACAGGTCGCCGCCGGCGGTCAGCACGTCGGCCTTGAGGCGGAGGGCCCCCGGGTGCCGGGGGTTGACCTTCAGGGCCTGCTCGGCGAACCGCTCGGCGTCCTTCAGTTCGAGCCCGTCGAGGGCCACCAACCCCTTGCCGACCAGGGCGTCGGCCGCCTTCGGGTTGATGGTGAGGGCCTTGTCGAAGGCGTTCAGGGCGTCGGCCCGGTTGTGCTTGTCGAGCAGCATCCGGCCGGCCCGGTACTCGGCTTCCCAGCAGTCGGGATCGGCCTTGAGGGCGTCCTTGTAGACCTCGTTCAGGACGAAGTCGAACTGCTGCGGGCGGTTGTTCCAGGCGGCGTTCAGGGCCCCGGCCTGGCCGACGACGAGGAGGGTGTCCGGGTCGGTGATCTCCTTGTCGGCGTTGGCCGCGTCGGTGTACTCGCGGACGAACCACCGGACCTCGGCGTCGGCCTTCGGGAGGTCGCCGGCGTCGGCCAGGATGCGGGCCCGGACCCACCGGGCGGGGAAGTGCTTGTCCTGCTTGGCGAGGGCGGCCTCGGCGTCCTTGCGGGCGTCGTCCCACCTCCCGAGCGAGTAGAACAGGTCGGCGCGGTGGGCGAGCAGATCGGGCTGGCCGGGGGCCGCCTTCAGGGCCGCGTCGAGGGCGTCGAGGGCCTTCCCGGCCTCGCCCTCGGCCCGCCAGGCCGAGGCGATGCCGATCGCCGCTCGGGGGTCGGTGCCGAGGGCTGCGAAGGCCGCCCGGGCTTCGGCGAAGTTCCCCCGCTGGAGGCGCTGCCGGGCGGTCTTCAGCCCGTCATCTGCGCTGAAGACCCCTCCCCCTCGCCCCCTCCCCCGCGGGGAGAGGGGGGACAGACCCAACGACCCCGGCTCGGCCCCCCCTCTCCCCGCGGGGGAGGGGGAAGGAAAGGGGGTGGGGACGGACCGCGGGTGGGGTCCGGCTGCCAGTGCAACGAGCAGCCCGTAGAACCGGTGGCGCATCCGACTCCCCCTGGGCGGGCTGGTACTCTCACCGTAGCCGGGCCGCGGCGGGGCCGCAACCGCCGGGGTGAAACGGCCGCCCCCGCCCGGCGTCATTCCGGCGACCGCCCTCCCCCGGAGACGCCGCCGTGTTCACCGCCATCGTCGCCCTCGCACTCGCGGCCCCGGCCGACGGGCCGGACGCCGACCTGCCCCCCGAGGCCGTCAAGGAGCTGAAGAAGCTCGAGGGGAAGTGGCAGCTCGTCAAGCTCGGCCGGGACGGCAAGGAGACCGAGTTCCCGGCCGACGGGAACAAGCTGGTCGGCGAGTTCAAGGGGCCGAAGTGGTTCCTCGGCAAGGACGAGAAGGGGTCGGTGGTCGCCCTGGAAAGCGTCAACGGCGTCCACCTGATCGACATGCGAAGCTCCGAGCCGGGCCGGAACGGGGCGGTCGACCAGGGCATCTACAAGCTCGACGGCGACACCCTGACCCTGGTGGTGAACCAGGGCAAGCGGAAGGTCCGCCCGACCGGCTTCGACACGCCGACGGACAAGGACGTCATCCTGGCCGTGATGAAGCGGGTCAAGGACTGAACCGGGCGGGTCGTGGAGATCGGTCCGCCCCGCACCGAAGGCCGCCGGAAAGTCGCGGCCGGCGGGCACCGTTGTTGCAGCCGGAACCCCGGGCTCGATCCGCACACCCGCCCGGGGACCACCTCATGATCCGCGTGTTACACGCCGCCCTCCTCTTAGCCGGGTCCAGCCTAGCCTTCCTGGCCGGCGACGACACGGCGAAGGACGCCAAGACGGGCACCCCCGACCCGCAGATGAAGGCCGTCCTGGATCAACTCGCCGAGCTGGGACCCAAGCCGATCGAGACGCTGACCCCGCAGGAGGCCCGGGAGCAGCCGGGGCCCGCCGACGCGGTCAAGGCGCTGCTCAAGAAGCAGAACAAGAGCACCGCCCCGGAGCCGGTCGGGGCGGTCAAGGACATCACCTGGCCGGGGCCGGGCGGGAACCTGCCGGCCCGGGTGTACACCCCGAAGGGGGACGGCCCGTTCCCGGTGCTGGTCTACTTCCATGGCGGCGGGTGGGTGATCGCCGACATCGACGCCTACGACGCCTCGTGCCGGGCCCTGTGCAACGCGGCCGGGTGCGTGGTGGTGTCGGCCGAGTACCGGCGGGCCCCGGAGCACCCGTTCCCGGCCGCCGCCGACGACGCCCTGGCCGCCTACGAATACGTCCTCGGGCACGCGAAGAACCTGAACGGCGACCCGAAGAAGGTGGCGGTCGGCGGGGAGAGCGCCGGCGGCAACCTGGCCGCGGTCACGTGCCTGCGGGCCCGGGACAAGGGGGTCGTCGCCCCCGTCCACCAGCTCCTCGTCTACCCGGTCACGGACACCAACTTCGACACCCCGTCGTACACGACTTATGCCGACGCCAAGCCGCTCAACCGGGCGATGATGAAGTGGTTCTTCGCCCACTATGTCGGCAACCGACTGTCCGGCCCGCACCCCTACGCCGTGCCGCTGAACGCCCCCGACCTGCGGCGGCTGCCGCCGGCCACCGTCATCACTGCCGAGATCGACCCGCTCCGGGACGACGGCAAGCGGTACGCCGACAAGCTGAAGGCCGCGGGGGTCGAGGTGGATTACACCAACTACGACGGCGTCACCCACGAGTTCTTCGGGATGGGGGCGGTGGTGGACAAGGCCAAGGAGGCTGTCGGGAAGGCAGCCGAGGGGCTCAAGAAGGGGTTCGGGAAGGAGTAGCTGAAGACGAGCCGCACGATCAACGCGGAGAAAAGCACGATTAGATCAAAAAGAAATCAGGTTCTCTGAATCGTGCTGTGCCTGCGTTCATCGTGCGGCCGGATCGGATCACCTACCCGGCCGTCTCCCGGTACCACTCGACCGTCTGCCGCAGCCCGTCCTCGAACGACACCCGCGGGTCGTACCCGAGGTCCCGGCGGGTGCGGCCGATGTCGGCCCGGGAGAACTTCACGTCCCCCGCCCGGGGCTGGCCGAACGTCGGCGCCAGGTTCGTGCCCAGTACCCGGTTCAGGGCGTCGACTAATTCCAGGAGCGAGATGCTCCGGCCGGTGCCGACGTTGTAGACGTTGCCGGAGGCGACCGCCGCCGGGGCCTCGGCCGCCTTCACCAGCGCCTGCACCGCGTTGGCCACGGCGGTGAAGTCGCGGGACTGGAGGCCGTCGCCCTGGACCGTCGGGGGCTGGCCGGCCGACATCCGGGCGATGAACAGGGCAATCACCCCGGAGTACGGGCTGTCCGACCGCTGCCGCGGACCGAAGATGTTGAAGAACCGGACCCGGACGGTTTCGAGCGGGTAGGCGGCGGCGAACGCCTGGGCGTCCAGCTCGCCGGCCAGCTTGGCCGCCGCGTAGGGCGACTTGGCCGCGACCGGCTGGTCCTCGGTCTGGCCGCCGTGCTCGCCGCCGACCCCGCCGTAGGCGCTGGAGCTGCCGGCGTAGACTACCCGCCGGGCCCCGGCCCGCCGGGCCGCGTCCAGGACGTGCAGGGTGCCGGTGGCGCAGGCGGCGTGGGTGACGAGCGGGGTCTCGACGCTCCGGGCGACCGACGCCAGGGCCCCGAGGTGGTACACCACCCCGCACCCGGCCACCGCCCGGTCGACCGTGCCCCGGTCGGTCAAGGTACCTTCGACGATTTCGGGGGCCGGGTCGAGGTGGGCCAGGTTGGTCCGCAGCCCGGTGCTGAAGTCGTCCAGCACCCGGACCCGCCGGCCGGCCCGGGTCAGTTCGTCGCACAGGTGGGAGCCGATGAACCCGGCCCCGCCCGTCACCAGACTCAGCTCGCCCAAGGGATCGCCTCCGCCGCCCGCGCCCGGGGCGTCACGCGATACCTTAGCTCGCGGGCGGGGGTGAGGCACCCCGGAATCAAAGGGTGTGGGGGCCTCGGGCCAGTCGGCGGACCTAACGGACCGCGGGCCTCCGGCCCGCAGCGGCCGGGACGGCCGCGGTCCCGGAGGTCGGTTCCCAAACGCCCTTGCTCTGTTCGATTCTTGGCGAGCGGGGGGCGTGAGCCCCCTGATTCTACGGCGGAATCAGGGGGC
>JAIEQO010000518.1 GCA_019747655.1 Gemmataceae bacterium
ATCCGCGTCGGGCACAGCCCGGACCCGGACGACGCCTTCATGTTCCACGCCCTGGCGAACGACAAGATTCCCACCGGGGACCTGAAGTTCGTCCACGAACTCCAGGACATCGAGACCCTGAACCGGCGGGCCCTGAAGGGCGAGCTGGAGGTGTCGGCCGTCAGCATCCACGCCTACAGTTTTTTGCTGGACAAGTACGCCCTGCTGCCGACCGGGTCGAGCATGGGCGACAACTACGGCCCGATGGTCGTCACCCGGAAGCCGATGAAGCCCCAGGAGCTGCCGGCCGTCCGGATCGCCGTTCCGGGCACGCTCACCACCGCGTTCCTGACCCTCAAGCTCCTCTTCGAGTCGCTGGGTGCGTCGGACAAGTTTACCTACGACGTAGTCCCGTTCGACGAGATCATCCCGGCCCTGGCGGCCGGGAAGTACGAAGCCGGGCTCATCATCCACGAGGGCCAGCTTACCTTCCGGAACCAGGGGCTGCACCTGGCGGTCGATCTCGGGGTGTGGTGGCAGGACCGGACCGGGCTGCCGCTGCCCCTGGGCGGGAACGTGGTCCGCAAGGACCTCGGCCGGGAAACGATGTCGGAGATCAGCCGGCTCATCAAGGAGAGCATCCGGTACGGGCTGGAGCACCGCCGGGAGGCGCTGGGCTACGCCCTGCGGTACGCCCGGGACATGGAGGTGGACCTGGCGGACAAGTTCGTCGGCATGTACGTGAACGACTGGACGCTCGACTACGGCGACCGCGGCCGGGTGGCGATCCGCAAGCTCTTGGCCGAGGGACACCGGGCCGGGGTCATCCCCGAGCCGGTGGAGGTGGAGTTCGTGTCATGAGTGTGAGTGGCTAGTGCGAGTGTGAGTGAAAACCGGGGCGGTTCCCGCCGCCCGGCCCGTCTGGTAGTCTTCACTCACACTCGCACTAGCCACTCACACTTGCCGATGACCCCCCTCTACACCTTCGACTCCCCGCCCGGGCGGTGTTCGTACCTGCCGGGCCGGGCCGCGTCCTTCCGGAACGAGGTCGTCCGCACCCTCACCCCGGCCGAGTATCAGGAGCGGCTCCTGGCCGGCTGGCGGCGGTTCGGGCACCTCCTGTTTCGGCCCGTCTGCCCGTCCTGCCGGGCGTGCCAGTCGCTGCGGGTGCCGGTGGCGACGTTCCGCCCGGATCGGAGCCAGCGGCGGGCCGCCGTGGCGAACGCCGACCTCACACTGTCGATCGGCGAGCCGGCCGTCACCGACGAGAAGCTCGACTTGTACGACAAGTTCCACGCCGCCCAGGCCGAGCGGGTCGGCTGGGACGACCACGGGCCGAAGGACCCGGCCGAGTACGCCGAGTCGTTCACCGTCAACCCGCTGCCGGTCGAGGAGTGGCAGTACCGGCTCGGCGGCCGGCTGGTCGGGGTCGGTTACGTGGACGTGGTCCCGGCCGGGCTGTCGGCCGTCTACTTCTTCCACGACCCGGACGAACACAAACGCTCGCTCGGGACGTTCAACGTCCTGTCGGTGATCCGGGCGGCCGCCGACCGGGGGCTGCCGCACGTCTACCTCGGGTATTACGTCGACGGCTACCGGTCGCTGGCGTACAAGGCCCGGTTCCGGCCTCATGAGCTTCTCGCAGGCGATGGCCTCTGGTCGCCCGGAATGACCAATGACCCACCAATGACCCACCAATGACCAAGGGAAGACCCGAACCGGGTCGGCCGCCGGGGTTTTCCTTGGTCATTGGTGGGTCATTGGTGGGTCATTGGTCATTTCCTACCATACCCGCAGCCCGCGCGAACCGGCCGGCCGGCCGGTGCGTATCCGGTACTGTCCCCGACTCGCCGCGCCCCCGAGACCGCCTCATGGCCGCCGACTACGTGGTCGAAACCCGCAGCCTGACCAAGGTGTACCGGGACTTCTGGGGGCGGAAGAAGAAGACCGCCCTGAACGCCCTCGACCTGACCATCCACAAGGGCGAAATCTTCGGCCTGCTCGGGCCGAACGGGTCCGGCAAGACGACCACCATCAAGCTCCTGCTCGGGCTCCTGTTCCCGACCGCCGGGGACGCCTTCGTCTTCGGCGAGCCGGCCGCCAAGGTCGAGAAGAACGAGAAGATCGGCTACCTCCCCGAGGAGTCGTACCTGTACCGGTTCCTCAACGCGGAAGAGACCCTCGACTTCTACGGCCGGCTGTTCGACATCCCGGCCGACGTCCGCCGCAAGCGGGCCGGGGAGCTGATCGAGATGGTCGGGCTGGGGGCCGACAAGAAGCGGATCCTGCGGGAGTACTCGAAGGGGATGCGGCAGCGGATCGGGCTGGCCCAGGCCCTCATCAACGACCCCGGGCTGGTCATCCTGGACGAGCCGACCAGCGGCCTCGACCCGCTCGGCACCCGCTGGATGAAGGACCTGATCCTCGACCTCCGGTCCAAGGGGAAGACGGTCCTGATGTGCAGCCACCGGCTGGACGACGTGCAGGACGTCTGCGACCGGATCGCCATCCTGTACAACGGCGACCTCCAGACGCTCGGCAAGGTGTCGAACCTGCTGGAGGACGCCAACCGGCTGGAGCTGCGGGCCCGGGACGTGAAGGAGTCGCCCGAGCTGAAGGCCGACCTGGAGGCCGTCTTCCGCAAGTACGGCGGCCGGCTGGAGGCGGTCGGCCACCCGACGACGACCCTCGAAGACCTGTTCCTGCGGATCGTCGAGGAGTCGAAGGCCCGGCCGGGCCGCCGCTACCAGCCGCCGGCCGAGGCCGCCGCCGGGCGGTGAGGCGGGGGACCCCACCCCTAACCCCTCCCCCGCGGGGGAGGGGGACCGGAGTGGGCTCAGCTCGGTTCTGGTCCCCCCTCCCCCGCGGGGGAGGGGTTAGGGGGTGGGGTCTGGCGACCTCTCCCGTCCCCGCTCCCGATCCGGGTCCGGGGTATCGAACGACGCCGAGGGGTTCCGCCCGTGACGCCGCTGTTCGGGATTCTGCAACTCGACCGGGGCGAGCCGCTCGGGTTCGGGAACGCCCTCGGGCTGGTCCAGGCGTGGCTCCAGGACGCCGGCGGGTTCGCCTTCGCCGGGCTGGTCTTGTACTTCCTGTACGTCTACTTCGGACGGCGGGCCGGGGCGGTGCTGGCGGCCGGGCTGGCGGCCGGTCCGGTCGTCGGTGCGGTGGTCGCGGGGGCCGTCGGCCCGGACCCGAATCGGGCGTCCGAGTCGAACCGGCTCCGCATGCCAGTGACCACCTGGATGGTGGCGATGTTCGGCCTGGCCCTGGTGTCCTACACCCCGGTCCTGGCCCTGGTCGGGCTGGAGTGGTGGACCGAGCGGCCGCGGGAGTTCCTGTTCGGGATGCCGGTCGACCCGCCGCCGCTGCCGCCCCCGTCCCCCGGGTCGCCGGTCAAGGTCGAGCCGCCGGTCTGGCACTGGGAGCTGCGGCCGGCCCTGCTCACCCTGGGCGGGCTCTTCGCGGTGCTGGGGATCGGCCACCCGTTCGCCCGGGACCTCCTGAAGGTCAAAGGGCGGCGGGTCTGGGCCCTGGCCAAGCTCGGGTTCAAGGAGGCCCTGCGGAGCCGGCTGTACTGGGTGTTCCTGATCGTGCTGTTGCCGTTCCTGTTCCGGAACGTCTGGTCGGCCGGGAGCCGGCCGGTGGACGAGTTCCGCAACCTGGTCGGGGTGACCACCCTGGTGGAGACGGTCCTGGTGCTGGCGGTGGCCGCCATCCTGGCCGCGTTCAGCCTGCCGACGGACATCAAGAACCAGACGATCCATACGGTGGTGACCAAGCCGGTCGAGCGGTTCGAGGTGATCCTCGGCCGGTTCCTCGGGTACACCGCCCTGATGACCCTGGCCCTGGCCGGGATGACGGCCGCCAGCCTGGTGTTCATCAACGCCGCCAACATCGACGAGAAGGCCCTCCAGGAGACGGCCACCGCCCGGATGCCGGTCCGGGGGGCGCTCGGGTTCCAGAGCCGGCGGGCCGAGTTCGAGGGGACGAACGTCGGCCGGGAGTTCGAGTACCGCAAGTACATCTCCGGCCACCCGGACTCGCCCCAGCGGGGGGTCTGGCGGTTCGCCGACGTGCCGCCGCCGGCCGGGCGGGACTTCGTCCCGGTCGAGTTCACGTTCGACATCTACAAGCTGACCAAGGGGGAGGAGAACAAGGGGGCGGCGGTCACCCTCCGGTTCGTCACCCACAACTGCCCCCAGCAGGTCCCCCGGCCGGACCAGAAGGGCGAGTGGCCGTGGGCCGACCCGGCCCGGGAGCGGGAGTACCGGGCCGAGGTCGACGCCTACCGGGCCCGGGGGGTGAACCCGGAGGCGGCCACCCCGGCGGACAAGGCCGGGTGGGAGGCGGCCGGCGCCCTGGCCGAGAAGTACGGGTTCTACGAGGTCCGGGGGAAGGAGGTCCTGGACTACACGGTGATGGGGGTGGACGTGCCGGCCGGGCTGTTCAAGAACGCCCGGCAGGGGGACCCGCCGGCGGCCGAGCGGGACGGGAAGAAGGCCCCCGGGCCGCGGGTGCTGGTGTACGTCAAGTGCGAGAGCCCGGGCCAGATGCTCGGGATGGCCGAGCCCGACCTGTACTTCCTGGAGGGGGCCCAGCCGTTCGGGCTGAACCTGGTCAAGTGGGCGGTCGGGCTGTGGTGCAAGCTGTGCATCGTGGTCGGGGTGGCGGTCGCCTGCAGCACCTACCTGAGCGGGGTGCTGAGCCTGCTGATGACCCTCCTGGTGTACGTCCTGGGGAACGTGACCGACCACCTGAACGACCTGGCCCTGAACCGGAGCGTCGGCGGCGGGCCGTTCGAGAGCCTGTCCCGGCTGGTCCGGACCGAGACCCCGACCGCCCCGGCGGCCGAGACCGGCGGGGCGAAGGTGCTCCAGGCGTTCGACCGGACGTGGGCGTGGGTCGTCCGCCGCATCCAGAACGTCGTCCCGGACGTCGAGTCGTTCACCTGGACCAACTTCGTGTCCGAGGGGTTCAACGTGAGCGGGGAGTACCTGGCCGTCAACCTGCTGGTCACGGCCGGGTACCTGATCCCGTGGTTCGTCCTGGCGTACTACCTGTTCAAGGCCCGGGAAGTGGCGTCGTAGGAGTTTCGAGTTTCGAGTTTGAAGTTTCGAGTTCGGCCCCCCCCGACCGCGGGTTGGCATGAACGTCGAGGCACGAAACACTCCGCCCACGCCCGCGACGTACTGAAACCAGAACTCGAAACTCGAAACTCGAAACTTCCCATGAACCCGCTACAGAAGGCGTCGGCCCGGCGGAAGGTGTTCTACCTGGCCGCCATCCTGGCCCTGTTCACCGTCAGCATCTTCTACCGGGGGCTGGAGGCCAAGACGGACGACGGCCAGCCGGCCTACGTCTGGCTGCCGTTCGGGCGGGACGACCGGGACGGCGGGGCCAACCAACTGGCCCAGGCCACCATCCTCAGCCAGGCCCGGCGGAGCGAGCTGCGGGAGCTGGAGCGGGGCGACCCGGAGCTGGCCGGGCTGACCGCCCGGCAGGCCCTCACCGGGGTCCGGGGGTTCGCCGTCGCCGGGCTCTGGTACGCGGCCATCGACAAGCAGAAGCGGAACGACTTCCACGAGTTCGAGCGGCTGGTCAAGGCCGTCACCTCGCTCCAGCCGCACTTCGTCACCCCCTGGATCTTCCAGAGCTGGAACATCGCGTACAACGTGTCGGTCGAGATGCACGGGCTGGGGGACATGTACTTCTACATCGCCCGCGGGATCGAGCTGCTGGCCGAGGGCGAGCGGCGGAACCGGCGGTCCCCGGACATGCGGTACCAGATCGGGTTCTACTACCAGAACAAGTTCGGGGTGGCCGACCAGGTCCAGACGCTGCGGTGCCTGTTCCAGCTCTCGTGCATCCCGCCCGGGGAGCGGAACCCGGACGACCTGCTCGACCCGGTGACCGGGGAGGTCGACCCGAAGGCGTTCGAGGGGTTCTGCGAGAAGCACCCGCACCTGGTCCGGCGGCTGCGGGGGGAGGAGCGGTACGACCGGACCCAGGACCGGTCCCGGGCCGGCGGGGCGACCCTGCGGACGCCGACCCCGCGGGGGGTGGTCGATTTCCTCCGGGCCAACCAGGGGGTGCCCCGGCGGTACCGGTCGGCGGCCGACCTGGCCGAGGCGGGCCGCCAGTTCCCGGCCCTCCCGCCGCGGTTCAACGAGGGCCCGGACGAGGCTCACCCGGGGAAGGGGTGGGCCGACCTGGGGGACGAGTTCAGCGGGTACGGGGCGGCCCGGGCGTGGTTCACCTACGCCAACAGCCTGGTCCCGCCGAACCCCCGGGACGAGGACGGGAACCCGGTCCCGTGGGGGACCCCGCCGCCGGGGACCGGGTACGGGGAGTACGACCCGCGGAAGTACCGGCTGCCCCGGGCCCCGATGCTGGTCATCTTCGAGCAGGCGCCGGCCCGGGCCCAGTCGTACCAGGCCACGATGGAGCAGAAGGAGGGGTGGTTCGACGCCGCCGGGTGGGACGTGGACGCGGCCGTCGACGAGTCGGCCGCCTGGTTCACCGCCCCGGCCCCGGGCGGGGGGCGGAAGAAGGCCGGGCTGGTGGTCGGCGGCGGCCGGCCGTGGTCCGAGCAGGAGTGGCAGAAGGCGGCCCGGCTGTGGGACGCGGCCGGCCAGGAGTACGCCCTGGCCCTGTCGGAGCCGCGGCTGCGGAACCTGCGGCGGCAGGCCGGGCTGCCGGAGGAGGGCGGGGAGCCGGCCGGGCTGCCGCCGACCCTGACCCCGGCCCAGCTGGCCGACCCGAAGGCGTTCCTGCCGTGGCGGGCGACCGTCGCCCTGTTCTTCTACGGCCAGAACCGGGGGGTGACGAACTTCCCCTACCACCAGGCCCAGGCCGAGGCCGAGCAGCAGAAGCGGACGATCGAGGCCCGGAAGGTGCTGTGGCAGGCCGACCAGGCCCGCCGGGCCGGGAACAAGCTGGAGGCGGCCGACCTGTACAAGCGGGGGCTCGGGCTGTGGAAGGAGGTGCTCCTGCGGAACCCGTCGTTCCACCGCCCGGACCGGTCGGACCGGACCGAGGAGGAGACGTACGAGTACGAGCGGGAGTACCTGACCCTGATCGCCGAGGACGACCCGGAGGTCGGCAAGCGGGCCCGGGCGGAGTTCGCCGCGGAGGTCGAGAAGGTCGGCCGGCTGGTGCCGTTCGTGGCCGCCGCCCCGGGGGTCCCGGAGGCCGCCCGGGCCGAGTGGCAGGCCCTGGTCGCCGAGCGGTTCTTCTCCCCGTTCGCCGACCCGATCCCGGCGACCGTCGGGGACGCCCGGGCCGGGACCCCGTGGGTCCGGGACTTGGTCAAGGAGACGGTCCTGGCCCGGGCCGGGGTGTACCGCCGGCCGCCGGGCGGCCCGCCGCCGGGGATGTCCCCGCCCGGCCAGCC
>JAIEQO010000389.1 GCA_019747655.1 Gemmataceae bacterium
CCCCGCCCTCCGCCGTCTGGTATCGTTGTGTGTGGAAGGGCGGCTTCCCCGGCCGCCCGGACTCGCGGTTCCGTCCCTGCCCCGCTGCCGGCCAGGACCGGGAATCATGCGGCCGTTCTCCCCCGCCTTCGTCGCCCTGCTCGTGGCGTCTGCTACCGGTTCCGCCGTCGAGCCGGATTGGGCCTACAAGCCGTACACCCGGCCGGCCGTTCCGGCCGTGAAGGCGGCCGACGCCCGTTCCCCGATCGACCGCTTCCTGCTGGCCAAGCTCGAAGCCGCCGGCCGGTCGTACTCCCCGCCGGCCGACAAGCGGACGCTCCTGCGGCGGGTGACGTTCGACCTGACCGGGCTACCGCCGACCCCGGCCGAGGTCGAGGCGTTCCTCAAGGACGAGTCGCCGGACGCCTACGCGAGGGTGGTCGACCGGCTGCTGGCGTCGCCGGCGTTCGGCGAGCGGCAGGCCCTGTGGTGGCTCGACCTCGTCCGGTACGCCGAGTCCGACGGCTTCAAGGCCGACGACCCCCGGCCGGACGCCTGGCGGTATCGGGATTACGTCATCCGGTCCTTCAACGCCGACAAGCCCTACGACCGGTTCTTGATGGAACAGTTGGCCGGCGACGAGTTGTACCCCGGGCACGCCGACGCACTGATCGCTACGGGGTTCTTGCGGCACTACCCGGACGAGTACAACGCCGTCAACCTGGAGCAGCGGCGGCAGGAAATCCTGAACGACATCGCCGACACCACCGCCGCCGCGTTCCTGGGGCTGACGCTCGGCTGTGCCAGGTGCCACGACCACAAGACCGACCCGATCACCCAGGCCGACTACTACCGCTTCCAGGCGTTCTTCGCCGGGTACTGGCCGGCGGATGTCGTCGTCGGCAAGGCGGACGGTGGGGACGGCCGGCGGGCCGCGTGGGAGGCGAAGACGGCGGCCACCCGGGCCGAGCTGGCGAAGCTGGAGGAGCCGTACCGGCGGAAGGAGAGCAACCGCCAGCGGGGCCGGTTCAGCGACGAGTACGCCGGCATCCTGGACATCCCGGAGGCGAAGCGGACGCCGCTGGAGCGGCAGATCGGGGCGATGGTCGGCAAGCAGGTGTACGCCCCGATGGCCAACCCGTCGGCCGGGATGTCGCTGGCCGAGAAGGAGCGGTGGCGGGCCCTGACGGCGGAGTTGGCGGAACTGTCGAAGGACAAGCCGGCCGACCCGCCGCGGGCGATGGCCATGACCGACCTCGGGCGGGAGGTGCCACCGACCCGGCTGCTCAAGCGCGGCCAGTGGAACAAGCCGGGCGAGGAGCTGGTGCCCGGGTTCCTGTCGGCCGTCGACGACCGGGACGCGGTGTGCAAGCCGACCGCGACCACCAGCGGCCGGCGGGCGGCCCTGGCGGAGTGGGTCGCGTCGCCGAAGAACCCGCTCACGGCCCGGGCGGTCGTGAACCGCCTCTGGCAAGGGCACTTCGGCCGGGGGATCGTCGCCTCCGCGAGCGACCTCGGCGTCACCGGCGACCGGCCGACACACCCCGAACTCCTCGACTGGCTCGCCGCGGAATTGGTTGAGCCGACACCGTGTCTTCGGAGGCCCGACCGTGAGGGAGGGCTTCTCCCGCAAGCCCTCCCTCACGGTCGGGCCTCCGACAAACCGTCTGGTTGGTCGTTGAAGCACGTCCACCGGCTCATCGTCACCTCGGCCGCGTACCAACAGCAGTCCGGCCCCGACACCGATGACGGCCTGTTGTCACACTACCCTCGGCGGCGGCTCGACGGCGAGGCCCTGCGGGACGCGATGCTCGCGGCGGCCGGCTTGCTCAACCCGAAGGCCGGCGGGCCGGGTGTGTTCCCGGAGCTGCCGGCGGAACTCAAGGCGGCGAACTGGAAGCCGTCGGCCGAGGCGGCCGAGCGAAACCGCCGGAGCGTATACGTCGCCGTCCGGCGGAACCTGCGGTATCCGCTCTTCGGCCTGTTCGACAGCCCGGACCGGAACGAGACCTGCGCCCGCCGGTTCGTGACCACCACCGCCCCCCAGGCATTGACGCTGCTCAACGACGGGATCGTCCTGAGCTACGCGAAGGCTCTGGCAACGCGGGCCGCGAAGGACGACCCGGCCGACCCCGCCGGCCGGGCGTTCGTGCTGGCCCTGGGCCGACCGCCCTCCACCGAAGAGGCCGCGAAGCTGGCCGCTTTCCTCGACCGGCGCGCCGGCAAGCCGGCCGACGCCCTGGCCGACCTCTGCCACGCTCTGCTGAACCTGAACGAGTTCCTGTACGTGGATTGATCGTCCATGACGACCCACGACGTGGTCATCCTGACGACGTTCACGCTCGTCGTGGTCGTATCCCTCACCGTCGTCCGGCTGGCCTTCCGCGCCGCCCCGACCCCCGGGGCGGCGGTCGTCGGGCCGGCGGTGTTCGCGGTCGGCGGTGCGCTGGCCGGGATCGCGGCCGGGATGCACTGGTTCCCCGACCGGGGCGGAGAGTGGGGTACGGTGTCGATCGACACCGGGGTGCCGCTGGCCGTGTGCGGGGCTGTGGCAGGGGCAGCGGTCGGCCTCGTTGCGAAGGCCGTATACCGGCGGTCCCCGCCGCTCCGGGCGGGGTTGGTCGTGCTGACGGCGGCCGCCCTCGGGGCCGGCGTCGGCGCCCCGCTCGGCTGGATCGGGGCCGGCCGCGACGCCCGGAACGGGGTCGAGTTCAAGGAACACAGCACCCCCCGCATGGCGCGGGGGGCGGCCGTCGGGACCGGGATCGGTGCCGCCCTCGGGCTAGCCACCGTCCTCCCCCGCCGTCGTGGAGCCGTCTGATGCACACCCAGCCCGGCCACGTCCCCGCGTTCGCCAGCCGCCGCGATTTCCTCCGCCTCGCCGGGAACGGGTTCGGGGCGGTGGCCGTGTCCGCCCTTCTTGCCGAGGAGAATCAGGGGGCTGACGCCCCCCGCTCGCCTGATCCACTCGCCCCGAGGAAGCCGCACTTCGAGCCGAGGGCGAAGGCCGTCATCTTCCTGTTCATGGAGGGCGGGCCGAGCCACGTCGACCTGTTCGACCCGAAGCCGGAGTTGACCCGGCGGCACGGCCAGCCGCTGCCGGCCAGCTTCGGCAAGGTCCTGACCCCGATGGGCACCGGCGGGAACAACCTCCTGGCCAGCAAGCGGACCTTCGCCAAGTACGGCCAGGCCGGGCTCGACTTCAGCGACTGGGTGCCGCACCTCGCCCGGCACGCCGACGACTGGGCGGTCCTGCGGGCCTGCTGGGCGGACGGGCTGAACCACGTCGGCAGCGTCTGCCAGATGAACACCGGGTCGGTCCTGGCCGGCCGGCCGAGCCTCGGGTCGTGGGCCGTCTACGGGCTCGGCAGCGAGAACCGCAACCTGCCCGGGTTCGTCGTCCTGACCGACGGCGGCGAGCCGCTCGGCGGCCCGCGGAACTGGGGCACCGGGTACATGCCGGCGACCTACCAGGGGACGTTCTTCCGCGGCGGCCCGAACCCGATCCTGAACCTAAACACGCCCGCCGGGGTCGGGGCCGACCGGCAGCGGGACAAGCTGGCCTTGATCGGCGACCTGAACGACCTCCACCGCCGCGAGCGGCCCGGCGACACGCAGCTCGACGCTCGCCAAGCCGCCTACGAACTCGCCTTCCGGATGCAGGCCACCGCCCCCGAGGCCGTCGACCTGTCGGGCGAGAGCGCCAAGACGAAGGACGCCTACGGGCTGAACGACAAGGCGACGGCCGAGTTCGGCCACCGCTGCCTCTTGGCCCGCCGGCTGGTCGAGCGGGGCGTCCGGTTCGTGCAGGTGTACTGCGGGGCCGGGAGTGCGTGGGACGCCCACTCGGACCTGGAGGGGAACCACACCCGGCTGTGCGGCCGGGCCGACCGGCCGACCGCGGCCCTCCTGCAAGACCTGAAGGACCGCGGCCTTTTGGACAGCACGCTCGTCATCTGGGGCGGCGAGTTCGGCCGGACCCCGATGAGCGAGGCGACCACCGGCCGGGACCACAACCCCTACGGGTTTACCACCCTCCTGGCCGGAGGCGGGGTGAAGGGCGGCACGGTCCACGGGACGACCGACGAGTTCGGGCTGCGTGGGGTGGACGGCCGGGTCCACGTCCACGACCTGCACGCGACGATCCTGCACCTGATGGGCCTCGACCACGAGAAGCTGACGTACCGGCACAACGGCCGGGACGACCGGCTGACCGACGTGAGCGGCGCCGTCGTCCGCGAGATTCTGAGCTAGGACACACCGAGCCGCCGCACGATGGACGCAGATAAAGGCACGATTCAGACAGGAGGATTGTTCTGATCGTGCTCTACTCGGCGTCCATCGTGCGGCTCATTCTGCCATGACCCATCACCCCTACGGCCCGGCGGTCGCCGCCTTGTTGGCCGAACCGCGGCTACCCCAACTCGGGCCGGGCGAGCCGGTCGCCGCAGTGCGGGACGCGCTGAGCCGGTTCGACCCGCTCCGCGACCTCGGCGGGGCCGTGACGGACCGCGACGCCGCGAAGGCGTGCCACGCCGGGCTGTGGCTCCACTTCGACTACCTCGACGAGTCGCACACCCTCAGCCAGGACCTGCACACCCCCGAGGGGTCGTTCTGGCACGCGGTGATGCACCGCCGCGAGCCGGACGCCTCCAACAGCAAGTATTGGTGGCGCAAGGTGGGGCCGCACCCGGTCCTGAACCGGCTCCGGGCCGAGGCGCCGGCCGTCGGCTACGACTTCCGCACCCCCGAGGCGTTCGTCGACTTCTGCGAGCGGGTCCGCGGCACCGGCTCGGCCGACGAGGAGACGGCCCGGCGGGTGCAACTCCTCGAATGGCAGCTCCTGTTCGCCCACTGCCACCGGCTCGCCGTCGGCGGCTGACTGGTGCGACAATTCCGCTCGCCCGGCGGTCCGCCATCGGGTACGCTGGCTCGGTCCGACCCGCGAGCCGTCGCCCGATGGAATCCACCTCCCCGAGCCTCCTGGAGCGGCTGAAGGTCGCGGCCCCCGGGGCCGCCGACTGGCGGCGGCTCAACGACCTTTACCTCCCGCTCATCCGCCACTGGGTCGGCCGGGCCGGGCTGGCGGCCGAGGCCGACGACCTCGCCCAGGAGGTGCTGGTGGCCGTGTTCCGCGGGCTGGGCGCGTTCGACCGCCGGCGGGACGGGGCGTTCCGGGCCTGGCTCCGGGCGGTCACGGTGAACAAGGTCCGCAGCCACTTCCGGGCGGCCCGGCCGGAGGTCCCCGACCGGGACGGGTTCCTGGACGGGCTGGCCGACCCGGCCAGCGACCTGTCGGCCGCCTGGGACCGGGACCACGACCGGCACGTGTTCGACCGGCTCTTGGCCGTCGTCCGGCCGGACTTCGCGGATCACACCTGGGAGGCGTTCCGGCTGTTCGCCCTGGAGGGGCGGACCGTGGCCGAGGCGGCGGCCGCCACCGGACTGTCCGAGAACGGGGTGATGCAGGCCAAGTCCAGGGTGCTCAAGCGGCTCCGGGAGGAGGCGGCCGGGCTGATCGAGTAAGGCGGGCGGGAGGTTGGCCCGTGCTTTCGTTCCTGGGACCGCGGATTACTTCACCCCCTCGGAGGTCGTGCCGTGCGGACGTTCGCCCTCGCCGTGCTGGTCGGGAGCCTCGCGTCGGCGGCCGCGGCGGCCCGGGACGACGACCCGATCCGGGAAAAGCTGGATAAGGCCAAGGCCGACTACCTGGCCGCCGTCGAGAAGGTCAAGGAGCTGGTCGAAAAGCCGTTCGCCGACGCCGAGGACAAGGCCCGTGCGAAGGCCGACCAGAAGAAGCTGGACGAACTGAAGGAGGCCCGGGAGGCGTTCGACGGGTGGCACGACATCCCCGACGGGATACCGTTCGCCGAGTCCCGGGCGAAGCTCGCCCAGGCCCGGAAGTCGGTGATCGACGCCCACAAGACGGCTATCAAAGCGTACCAGAAGGCCAACAATCGAAACGACGCCAATACCGTGGTCAAGGAGTTGAACCAGCTTCAAGAGGGTTGGGACGCGCTCACGGTCGGGTCGGTATGGACGGGCAGAGTTGGATTCATCTACCAGGGCGACCCGAAGGGGTTCAAGAGCGATGCCACGCTGACCGTCATCGATCGGCAAGGGGCTCAGGTTACATTCACAGTGGAGTCGACGGCGGCGGACGGGAAGGCCCAGAAGCACACGCTCGAGGGGGCAGTCGGTGCGACCGGGCGGTTCGAGGGCAAGGCGTGGATGGGTGCCAAGCTCACCGGTAAGGTGTCCGCGGAGCGATTCCACCTGTCCCTGCGGCGACCGCCTGGCGCAGGGGTCAAAGGGCTTTCAGCGGACCTCGACGTGACCCTCCGCAAGCGCTGACCCGAGTCCCGCCTCACTCCTGTCGGGTGGCCGGCCGGCTGACGACCCGCCCGCCGGCCGTGGTACAATGCCGCCGTCTGCCCCGGAGGCCGCCATGACCCCGATCCGCATCCGCACCCGGCTGGAGTCCGACACCCCGCACCTGCCGACCCTCGCCCCGTTCGTCGGCCGGGAGGTCGAGATCGTCGTCACCCCGGACCCGGCACCCGCCGCCGCCCCGGCCGACCCACCCGCCGGCGATCCCGACTATTGGGACCGTGTCCACAAACTTCGGGAGGCGGCCCGGGCGGAACTCGCCCGCATGCCCCCAATCGTCTTTCCCGGACCGGCCGAGTGGGCCGCCGCCGAACAGGCCATCCGCGAACTCAACGATTCGGGGTTCGACTGGGACGTGTACCGCCGGAACCGTGAACTCAAGCAGCGCCAAGCCGAAGAAGAGTACCGCGAGTGGCTGGAGCGGCAACAACCGCCGGGGGGCGAGCCGTCGTGATCCTGACCGACGCCTCCGTCCTGATCGACTACGACCGCCGCGACCCCAAGCTCGTCCGGCTGGTCCCGACGCTCCCGGTCACCCTCTGCGGCCCGACCCGGGCGGAGGTCCTGGCCGGTGCCCGGAACTCCGCCGACCGGCAACGGCTCCTGGTCGTCTTGGCGTCGTTCCCGCCCGTGCCGATTACCGACCCGGTCTGGGACGCCGTCGGCGACAACCTCCTGCGGCTCCGGCGGGCCGGCCTGACCATCCCGTTCCCGGACGTGGTCGTCGCCACGGCGGGCATCGCCTATGACGTCGAGGTGTGGGCGCGGGATCAGCACTTCCCGCGAATGGCCGCCCACCTGCCGGCCCTCCGGCTCTTCGCCGAGCCGCCGTGATCCGTCCGCCCCCGGAGCGCCCCGCCCATGAGCGCCCAGCCCGCCGTCTGCCCGTCCGACGACACCCTCGTCGGCTACGGCCTCGGAAAGGTCGACGACACCGTCGCCGACGCCGTCGCCTCCCACCTGGACGGCTGCCCGGCCTGCCGCCGGCGGGTGGCCGAGCTGTCCGGCGACAGCTTCGTCGGCCGGCTCC
>JAIEQO010000479.1 GCA_019747655.1 Gemmataceae bacterium
ACTAGGTCCTGTCTGACAAGCCCCGAAAATGCCTTGGAAAACGCGGGGAAACGGGGCTTGTCAGACAGGACCTAGCCCACCCGGGACCGGGTGGGCTTGGTCGTTTCGGGAGGCGGGGATGGCGTCGCTGGCGGGCAAGGTCGCTGTCGTCACCGGGGCGTCGAGCGGGATCGGGTGGGCTTTGGCGAAGGAATTGGCCGTCCGTGGCTGCAAGGTCGGGCTCGTCGCCCGCCGCGAGGCCGAGCTGAAGACACTCGCGGCCGAGGTCGCCGCGGCCGGCGGCACGGCCGTACCCGCGGTCGCCGATGTCGCGGACCGGGCTCAGGTGGAGGCGGCGGTGGCGGCCGTGCGGCAAGCGCTCGGGCCGATCGACCTGATGGTCGCCAACGCCGGGGTCGGGAAGGCCACCCGGCTCGACCCGGTGAACGTGGCCGACGTGGAGGCCCAGCTCCGGGTCAACGTCCTGGGCGTGGTCTACGCCTTCGCGGCCGTGCAGGGGGAGATGCTGGCCCGCAAGAGCGGCCACCTCGTCGCGGTGTCGAGCATCGCCGGGTTCCGGGGGCTGCCCGGGGAGTCCGCGTATTGCGCCTCGAAGGCCGCGGTGAACGTGTACCTCGACGGCCTGCGGGCCCAGCTCCACGGCACCGGGGTGCGGGTGACGACCATCTGCCCGGGGTTCGTCAAGACCCCGATGACCGAGTCGAACACCTTCCACATGCCCGGGCTGATGACGCCCGAGTTCGCGGCCCGGAAGATCGTCAACGCGATCCGCCGGGGGAAGAAGGTGTACGCCTTCCCGTGGACGCTGGCGATGCTTACGAAGCTCAGCCGGTGGCTGCCCGACCGGCTCGTCCAACGGGTGATGGGCGGGTACGACACCGACGCCGAGAAGGGCCCGGGCGAGCGGGGGGCGTGAGCCCCCTGATTGCCGATGCATCAGGGGGCACCCGCCCCGCCCGCCGGGTCAGGCGGCCGGGCTCGACCCGGCCGCCCGCATCTGGGCGTCCGCCGACCACCCCGGCGGCGGGGGGTGGGTCGAGCACCACCACCGGCACCCCCCGGCCGCCCACGCCCGCCGGTAGTCGCGGAACGAGGAGGGGGTGCCGCAGGCGTTGGCCACGTCGTCGTACCCGAACTCGTACCCGCACGAGCAGCAGGTCTCGTGCGAGTACCACCCGAGGCGGTCGGCGTAGGGCGGGTCGCCGAAGTCCGGGAACGGCGGCGGCGGGAGCCGCTCGTAGGCCGGCTGGCCGAGCCCGCCGTACCCGCAGACCGGGCAGTGGAACGTCCCGTCCGGCTCGTGCGGGTCGCGGTCGGCCGTCATCCGATCCTCCCCGCCCGGCGGGCTACGCCCGCCGCCGGAGCCGGCGGACGGCCAGCCCGGCCGCCCCGACCCCGACCAGCGCCAGCGACGCGGGCTCCGGGGTCGCCGCCGGCTGGCGGAGCGAGTCGATGGTCCCGCTGACGACGTACGTCGCCTCGGTCCCGTTATCCCCCCCGTCTTCGAAGAAGATGAAGAACCGGCGGTTGTCGAAGTCGGACAGGTCGAGGGTGGTGGGCAGGATCCGGGCGTCCGAGAACACCGTGTTCGTCGAGTCGTCCAGGCGGAACCCGAAGAAGTTCAGTTCCAGGTCGTTGACCGGCGGCCCGGTCAACCCGTCGGACGCGCGGGAGACGACCGCGTACCGGTCGACGTCCGGGGCCGGCGGGTCGTTGTCGACCTGGATCTCGGGGGCCCCGGCCGACGCCGCCGAGTAGCCGCTGACGGAGAAGTTCAGGGCGGTCAGGGCGTCGAACACGGCGAAGTTGGCGTTGCTCCCGGCCCGGGCGGCGGTCGTCGAGTCGAACGTGTAGCTGCCGGTCAACTTGTCGCCGACCGCGAAGGTGCCGGAGAGGGCCTCGTCGACGAAGTCGACCGTCCCGGTGAACTGGAACGTGATGAACGCCCCGCGGGCGGGGCCGGCAGTCCCGGCCAGGAGCAGCGCGGCCAGGCTGAGGGCGACGGGCCGGGCAAGGAGGCATCGCATGGTGCGACCTCGGCGGAAAGAGGAACGGGGGGTGGGCTATGGCCACCCGTTCGCGCGAGCGAACGTCCTGATCTTCTCGCCGCGCCACCCCGCCGTCAACAGATTTCGGGCGTCGCGGCGGATTTCGCGCCCCGCCCGAACCGGGCCTCACGGGGCGGCCAGCCGGTCGCCGAACACCTCGCGGAGCTTGTCGAGCTTCGGCCGGATGACGGCCCGGCAGTACCCCGCCCGGGGGTTCAGGGCGAAGTAGTCCTGGTGGTACCCCTCGGCCGGGTAGAACGGCCCGGCCGGGGTGATCTCGGTCACGACCGGGGAGGCGAACACCCCGGCCGCGTCGAGCTTCAGCTTGTACGCCTCGGCCAGCCGCCGCTGGCGGTCGGAGTGGGTGAAGACGGCCGACCGGTACTGGGTGCCGACGTCCGCCCCCTGGCGGTTGCGGGTGGTCGGGTCGTGGGACGACCAGAACACCTCCAGCAGCTCCGGGTACGACACCGTCCGCGGGTCGAACGTCACCTTGACGGCCTCGGCGTGGCCGGTGGTGCCGGTGCAGACCTGCTCGTAGGTGGGGTCGGCGACGCGGCCGCCGGTGTACCCGGAGGCGGCGGCGGTGACGCCCTTGACCCGCTTGTAGACGGCCTCGGTACACCAGAAGCAGCCGGACCCGAAGGTAGCGTCCTCGGAGGTGACGGCCGGGTCGGCGGGTGCGTCGTCGGGTGTGGGGTCGGGGGGTGGGACGTGGGCGACCTTCGCCGGTCCCGCGGGGCCTGGCGTCCCGCCGGTGAACACGGCCACCACCGCCCCGGCGGCGACCACCGTGAGAAGGAGCACCAGGTACACGGGCCGCATGACGCCCTCGGGTAGCGGGTTGGCGGTCAGGCGGTTCGGGTGCCGGCCCCGCCGCACCCGGCGGGCTTGACGACCCGCTCGGCCGACGCCGGGTGCTTGGCCAGGGCCGCCGCCGGCCGGACCGGCCGGCGGACCAGCTCGCCGCCGCAGTTCGGGCACCGGCCGGCCAGCAGCCCGTCGGCGCAGGTCACGCAGAAGGTGCATTCGAACGAGCAGATGCGGGCGTCCGCCGACGCCGGCGGCAGGTCCCGGTCACAGCACTCGCAGCTCGGCCGCAGGGTCAGCATGTCCGCCTCCGTCGGGTCGAACGCGACGACCGATCTGGTGTGCCTCTCCCCCTCATCTTCCGACCCGCGACGCGGGCGGGCCAGCTCACCCACCGACCGGGATGCACCGCGGCAGGATAACCTTCTCGTAAACCTCTGGGGTTGTGGCCGGGAACTCGGCCGGACCGAAGTTCGCCGCCCACTCGGCCCGCCGGGCGCAGATGACCTGGGAGGCGAGGTCGGCGAACTCGGCGAACCGGACCAGGGGGAACGGCCCGGCTTGTTCCGGCGGAACGTCGTCGCAGACCCGGGCGCCCATCCCGAGCCGGGCCATCAGGTCGCGGACGAGGGCCAGGAACGCGGCGTCCACGGACGGCGGGTGGCAGAGGGTGAACCGGAGGGAAACCCGCGGCGGGTCGCCGGAGACCTCGACCTCGATGACGTGCCGGCGGTCGGTGACGGTGTAGTAAGTCGATCCGGGGGAGGGGACGGCCCCGGCGTCGGGCGTCGCGTGGGGGAGAAGGCGGACCGCCTCGTCGGCCTGGGCGCGGGTCGCATGCCCGCCGCGGAGTTCGACCCGGAACGACTCGAAGCCCATTGCGTTCTCCCCGCCGGGGTCACGGCACGTCCGGTAGCACGTCGATCCACTCGTGTTCCGGCCGGTAGTTCTGGGGCAACCGCCGGACCTGCGGCCGGGGGCCGGGAACCGCGTCGAGGTCGATCCCGGCGAGGTGGGCCGCGACGACCCGGTGGTGCCCGCCCATCACCTCGCCGTTCGGCCCCAGGATGACCGGCTGTAGGCTGGCCGCACCCCAGCCGAACGAACCGCCGGCCATCGCTCGGGCCATCGCGTTGATTTTATCACGGTCGAAGTGCGGCTGCCCCTGGGTCGGGATCAGGCCCCGGGCCGTCAGCTCGTCCGCGAGCCGCTGCCGCCCGGCCGGTGTGGTGGGATAGGCGGCGCTGGGCGGCACGACGAACCCCGACCGGGAAGAACCCACCGCGTCCCACCCCGACCGGTACGGCCGCAGCCGCGGGCAGGTCGTGACCCTTCTGCCGACTGCCGCCGCCCGGCGTGAGAACGGCCGGGACCAAGTCTACCCGCCGACCCGTACCCACCGCAACTCCCCGGTCGCCAGTTCCAACACCGCGGCGGTGAACTCGTCGGCCCGGTGGAGGGCGCCGGGGTTGATCCGCCGGACCGACCCGACGAGGACATCGCTCGGAAAGTGCGAGTGACCCGTGAACAGGTAGTCGGGTCGGTCGGCCAGGACCCGCCGGATGTCCGTGGTCATGTGCCCGTGGGTCACCCCGACCCGCCGGCCGCCCAGCTCGACCACCCCGCCCCAGCCCAGGCACACCGGACCGAGTTCAGCGGCCGCGGCCCGGAGGGTCGGGACCGAGTCCGCGTCGTGGTTGCCCAAGGCGAACCAGCACGGCAGCCCGGCGAGTTCCGCAAGGACCCGGCTGGCTGGCCAGGTCGCCGCAGTGGACGAGCGCCTCGGCCCCGGCGTCCCGCAGCAGCCGGACCGCGAGCCGGGTCCGTTCGACCTCGTCGTGGGTGTCGGACAGGATGCCGAGCCGCATGACCCGCCCGCCGGCTGTCTACTTCACGTCCCACACCCGGACGGTGCCGGCCCGGCGGGCTGGGGTCATCAGGCGGTCGGCCCGGCGACCTGCCGCCGGGCCACCTCCGCCAGCATCCGCAAGGCCGCGTTCACCGCCGCCTCGGTCGGGAACGCCCCCGCCACGTCCGGGTCGAGCCGCACCACCCGCGGCGGACCGGCGTGGTACCGTGCGTGGTACTTGCCCCGCACGCCCCCGCGGAGCTGCGACAGGTCGTACTCGGGTTGCAGGTCGTCGTCAGGCTCGGGGGTAGTCGCCATCTTCGTAACCCTCCCGTTCGCCCCGGCTGGCGACCCGGGCGCTGATGATCCGGGTCGCCTCGCCGCGGTCGGTGTGCGACACGATCAGGACCCGTCCCGCCGTCGACAGCCCGATGGTCAGGAACCGCGGCTCGTCGGCCGAGTGGCGTGGGTCGTCGAACGTCACGGCCAGCGGGTCGCCGAAGACTGAAGCGGCCTCGGCGAACGGGACGCCGTGCTTGGTCTCGTTCGAGCGGGCCTTGTCCTCGTCCCACTCGAAGTCCATGACCGGTCCTCGGCCCGCGTGCCCGTATCTTGACAGGCCGCGGCGGGGCCGTCAACGAGTCTGCCCTACTCCACGTCCCACACCCGGACGGTGCCGTCCCGGCTGCCGGCGGCCAGGGTGGTGCCGTCCGGGCCGAACCGGACCGCGTGGAACGGCCGGTCGCCCCGGAACACCTGCCGCTCGGCCCCCGTCGCCGCGTCCCACACCCGGACCGTCCCGTCCGCCCCGGCACTCGCCACCACCTTCCCCCCGTCCCCGAAGCTCACCCCCCACACGTCCCCGGCGTGCCCCTTGAGCGTCTGCTTCAGCACCCCGTTCCGCGGGTCCCACACCCGGACCGTCCCGTCCCACCCGGCCGTCGCCACCCGCGGGTCGTCGGCGTCCGGCGAGAACGCCACCGCGTACACCGGCCCCTGGTGCTGGTCCAGCGACACCGGCGTCGCCTTCGGGTCGTCCACCCGCCACACCCGCACCACCCCGTCCGACCCGGCCGTCGCCAGCCGCTTCCCGCCCGGCCCGAACGCCAGGGCGTGGACGGTCGCCTTGTGGTCGAAGTCGGCCGCCGGGATGCCGGTGTACCGGTCCCACACCCGGACCGACCCGGACCGGTCCCCGGTCGCCAGGGTCCGCCCGTCCGGGGCGAACGCCGCCGCCTTCACCACCGCCTCGGCCGCGTACAGCCGGCCGGGGTTGAAGGTGGCCATGCTGTACCCCCGGACCTCCCCGTTGTCGCTGACCGCCAGCAGGTCCTCCCCGTCGGCCGACACGTCCACCACCCACACGTTCCCGCCCAGCCGGGGGAGGGTCTTGAACACCTTCCCGGCCCGCGGGTGGAACAGCCGGACCGACCCGTCCTCGGCCCCGGCCACCACCGCGTCCCCCTTCGGGCTGAACGCCAGCGCCCAGACCGGGCCGCCCGTCCCCGGGACCGTCACCCGCGGGGCCGGGCCGGGGTCCGGGGCCGGCGGGGTAACGGGCCCCACCAGGGTCGGGGGCACCTCGACCGGCGACGGGGCCAGGAGCAGCCACGTCAGGAGCCCGCCGACCACCCCGCCGCCGGTGAAGAGGAGCGTCTTGCCGAACACGTCCCGCCAGCAGAGCTGCGGCCGGCGGAGGGCGTACACCGACCGCGACTTCCCGCACGGCCCGGCCGCCTGCTCGGCGAACACCTGCGACCGGGCCAGCTCGGTGGCGAAGATGTCGGCCACCTCCTGGGCCGTCTGGAACCGGTCGGCCGGCTCCTTGGCCAGCAGCCGGTCGATCACGTCCGACAGCCACTGGGGGGTGTCCGGGACGACCCCCTTGAGCGGCGGCTGGGTCTCGTCGGCCACCCGCCGCAGGACCGCCAGCGGGGTGGTCCCGTCGAACGGCGGCCGGCCGGTCGCGGCCTCGTACAGCACCCCGCCGAGGCTGAACAGGTCGGCCCGGGCGTCGACCGGCTCGCCCCGGGCCTGCTCCGGGGCCATGTACAGGGGCGTCCCGGCGACGTACCCGGTCCGGGTCAGCTTCACGTCCTCGGCCGCCCGGGCCAGCCCGAAGTCGGTCAGCTTGACCCGGTCGGTCCCCTCCTCGATCAGGATGTTCCCGGGCTTGATGTCCCGGTGGATCAGCCCGCCGGCGTGGGCCGCGGCCAGCCCGGCGGCCGCCTGCTGGCCGAGCCGGGCGACCTCCCCGGGGGTCATCTTCCCGACCCGCCTGAGCCGCTGGTCGAGCGACTCGCCGACGACCAGTTGCATCACCAGGTACGGCAGCCCGTTGTCGTCGTCGTCGACCTGGTGGACGGCCACCAGGTTGTCGTGGCTGACCGACGCGGCCGCCCGGGCCTCCCGGCAGAACCGCCGGCGGGCGACCTCGTTGCCGGCCAAGAGCGGGTCGAGCACCTTGACCGCCACGTCCCGGTCCAGGTGCGGGTCGCGGCCGCGGAGGACGACCCCCATCCCGCCCCGGCCGACGACCGCGACGATGTCGAAGATGCCGATGGTGCCCAGCGCCCCCGGGGCGGCCGACGGGCGGAGGAAGGTGAGGGAGACGTCGTCCGCGGACGGGCGGCCGTCGGCCGTCCCGTTGGCCGCCGGCAGCAGGGTGGTGGCGGCGACCTCGGCCGCGGCCGCCGACAGGGCCGGCCAGTAGGCGCTGCCGGCCGGCGGG
>JAIEQO010000889.1 GCA_019747655.1 Gemmataceae bacterium
GCCGGGACCGCCCCCCCGCCCGGCAAGCCCACCCTGGTCGGCGGGACCGGGAACGACACCATCCGCGGCGGGGCCGGGAACGATGTCATCTACGGCGGCAACCGGCTGGCCGACGTGCCCGGGCAGAGCACCGCCGCGGCCGACGACGACGAGATCGAGGGCCTCGGGGGCGACGACTTCATCGACGGCGGGGCCGGCAGCGACCGCATCTTCGGCGGGGTCAAGGCCGGGACCGCCCCCCCGCCCGGCAAGCCCACCCTGGTCGGCGGGACCGGGAACGACACCATCCGCGGCGGGGCCGGCAACGACGTGATCTACGGGGCGACCCTGATCGGGACGGCGTTCGCCGGGCCGGACGACGACGACATCGAAGGCGCCGGCGGCGACGACCTGATCGACGGCGGGGTGGGCAACGACCGCATCTTCGGCGGGGTGAAGACCGGCGCCGCCCCGGCCGGCAGCCCCACCCTGATCGGCGGCCGGGGGAACGACACCGTCGTCGGCGGGGCCGGGAACGACGTGATCTACGGGGACGACCGGCTGGCCCTGACCGGGGCCGACCCCGCGACCCCGGCCGTCGGCGGGGTCAAGCTGGCGGCCGTCCGGGCGTTCGCCGCGGACGACGACGAGATCGAGGGCGGGTGGGGCGACGACGCCATCGACGGCGGGACCGGGAACGACCGCATCTTCGGCGGGGTCAAGGCCGGGACGCCCCCGCCGGCCGGGGCCACCGACCGCGACACCCTCCGCGGCGGGCTGGGGAACGACACCGTCCGCGGCGGGGCCGGGAACGACGTGATCTACGGCGGGGCCGGGGACGACGACCTCGGCGGCGGCGACGGGGACGACATTGCCGACGGCGGGAGCGGGCTCGACCTCCTGACCGAGGCCGGGGACGCCGACCTCGTACTGACCGCCACCACCATCACCGTCGGCGGGCGGGCCGAGCCGTTCTTCGACATCGAAGGGGTGTCCTTCGCCGCCGGCCCGGGGGCCAACCGGCTCGACGCCTCCGCCTTCCCCGGCCCGGTCGCCCTGGACGGCGGGGCCGGGAACGACACCCTCCTCGGGACGGCGTTCGGGGACGTCCTGGCCGGCGGCCCGGGGGACGACTCGGTGGTGGCCGGGGCCGGGGCCGACCGGCTCGACGCCGGCGGCGGCAACGACGTGCTCGACGGCGGGGACGACAACGACGTGTACCTGATCCCGCTGAGCGGGGTCGTCCTCGTCCGCGACGGGCAGGGGATCGACGGGTTCGACCTGTCGGCCGCCGGGCTGGCGGCCGTGGCCGACCTGGCCGCCGGGACGGTCATCGACGCGGCCGGGAACCGCGTCACCGCCCCGGCCGGGGCGATCGAGAACCTGACCGCGACCGGTTTCGACGACACCGTCCGGGGGTCGGCCGACCGGAACATCCTGTCCGGCGGCGGGGGGGCCGATGCCCTGGACGGCGGGGCCGAGGCCGACACCCTGCGGGGCGGGTTCCTCCAGGTCGTCTACCTGGACTTCGACTCGGCCTCCGGGGCCGGCGAGTACCGGTACACGGTCGAGGACCGCAACCGCATCCAGGCCCGGCTGGAGGCGGCCTACGCCGCCCCGTTCACCGTCGCCTTCACCCAGACCCGGCCGCCGGCCGGCCGGTACGCCACGGTGGTAATCAACGCCGGGGAGGCGTCGGAGAACGAGGTGCTGGCCGGCGGGGTGGCGGCGGTCGACGCCCGGAACGCCGACCCCGGGGCCGGGGCGGCGGTGAACGTGAACGGGTTCGTCGGGCGGGCCGGCCAGCCGCCGGCCACCCCGGACAATACCGTCGGGCTGACGGCGACGGTGGTCGCCCACGAGTTGGGCCACCTGTTCGGGCTGCGGCACGCCGACGCGGCCGGGCCGATCGGCCGGAACCCGGCCACCGGCCTGGCCTACGGGGTGAACCCCGGGATGTTCGAGGCGGCCACCGCCCGCGAGACGGTGGCCGGCGCGGCGGCCGGCGGGGCGGCGGTCCGGTACGCCCTGAAGAACGTCCTGGTCCGGGTCGCCGCCGAGCCCCAGGTCGGGGACGCCGAGGTCCCGTTCCGGGCCCCGGCCGGGGTCGTGTACGACGGCCCCACCGCGGTCGCCACGTTCACCGTCAACACCGCCGGCGGGGTGGACCTCACCCCGGTCGGCAGCCCGGCCCGGCGGCCGGTCTCCGGCACCCTCGTGCGGGCCGGCGGCAACCCGGCCGACCCGCCGACCGACACGATCGCCCTGGCCTGGGACGCGGCCCCGGCCGAGTCGTCGGTGGACGTCCTGTACCAGTACAGCCCGGTCCGCCCGGCCTACCCCGGCCCGGCCGACGCCGGGGAGACGGTCCGCCACATCATGGCCTCGCCGGCGTCCCTCGGGTCGTCGGTCGCGGACGCCATCGCCCCGACGTGGTTCGGCGAGCGGGAACTCATCAAGATGGCCTGGGCGGACGCCGGGGTGAGCCGGCCGGAGGCCGCGCTGCCGACGGCCGCCGCGTCCGGCGGGCTGCCGGCCCCCGTGACCTCGAAGGTCGGGGCCGGCGGTCGGGTCAAGGACCTCGGCAACCTGCCCGAGCTGGCCGTGCCGAACCTGCTGCCGCAGGGGGCGACCCACTCCGGCAAGACGCTGGCCGTCCGGGCGGCCGGGGTGGTCGGCCGGCTCGACCTGAACTCGGCCACCGGCCGGGCCGAGAGCGACGTGTACGCGGTCGCCGGCCGGGCCGGGGAGTTCCTGTCGGCCGAGTTGTACTCCGTCACCCTCCGCCAGCGACTGGCCCCGTTCGACGGGGTGATCCGGGTGTACGGCCCGGCCGGGCAGGTGCTGGCCTACTTCGGCCGGCCGGCCGGGGCCGAGAGCGACGACGGGGTGGACAACGAGGACCCGGCCCTCCAGGACGTGGAACTGCCGGCCGACGGGACGTACTTCGTCGAGGTCGACACGTATGCCGACGCCCGGGTCGGGGACCGGGCCTTCGGCGGGTACGAGCTGTTCGTGTACACCTACGCGACCCCGGCGGCCCCGGCCGGGCTCCCGCCGGGCCGCGGGTCCGGCGACAGCCTGGCCGGCGGGGCCGGGGCCGACACCGTCACCGGCGGGTCGGGCGGCGACCTCTACGTCGGCAGCGAGACCGAGGACGCCTTCCTCGGCCGGACCGACGTGGACCAGACGGTCGGGACGCTGGCCGCCCGGCCGACGGCGGCCGTCGTCCTGACCCCCGACCGGCTCTCCCCCGGCGGCCCGGGCGCCCCCCTGGTGGCCGCGGTCACGGCCGCCGGGACGCCGGGGGTGCCGGTCTTCCTGTCCTACGTCTGGTCGGTCGACGGGGCGGTGGTCCGGACCCTGCCGTCCACGGCCGCCACCCGGGACGTGCTGCCGGTCGTCGGGTTCCGGGCCGGGCAGGTGGTGTCCGTCACCGTCACCCCCCGGGACGCGAACGGGGTCGGGCGGCCGGTGACGGCGTCGGTGGTCGCCGGGGACGCCCCGCCGGCCGCCCAGCCCCAGACCCTGACGGTGCTGGAGGACGCCGCCCTGGCCGCCCCGCTGGACCTGTCCGACCCGACCGGGCTGCCGGTCGCCCCGGCCGTGCGGCGGGCCCCGGCCCACGGGGCGGTGACGTTCGACGCCACCGGGCTCGGGTTCCGGTACACCCCGGCCCCCGACTACCACGGGGCGGACCTGTTCCGGTACGCCGGGGTCAGCCGGCTCGGGGCCGGGAACGAGGCCGTGGTGAGCGTCACCGTCGTCCCGGTGAACGACGCCCCGTCGTTCGCCCCGGGGGCGGACGTCACGGTGGCCGAGGACGCCGGCCGGCAGCTCCGGGTCGGGTGGGCGACCGGCATTTCGGCCGGCCCGGCGAACGAGGCCGGGCAGGGCCTGGCGTTCCTGGTGACGACCGACAACCCGGGGCTGTTCGCGGCCGGCCCGGCCGTCGCCCCGGACGGCACCCTCTCGTTCACCCCGGCCGCCGACGCCTTCGGGGTGGCGACCGTCACGGTGGTGCTCCGGGACGACGGCGGGACGGAGCACGGCGGCCGGGACACGTCCGCCGCCCGGACGTTCACCGTCACCGTCACCCCGGTGAACGACGCCCCGACCGTCCCGAGCGGGACGTTCACCACCCCGCAGGACACCCCGTTCGCCGGCCAGGCGGCCGGGGCCGACCCGGACGACGTGGCCCTGACCTACGCCGTCGTCACCAACCCGGCCCACGGGGCGGTGGTGCTCGACCCGCTGACCGGGGCGTTCACCTACACCCCGGCCGCCGGGTACACCGGGCCGGACGAGTTCACCTACCGGGCGTCCGACGGGCGGCTCGACAGCAACCGCGGGACGGCCGCGATCACCGTCGGGCCGACGGCCGGGAACGCCGCCCCGGTCGCCGGGGCCGACGCGGCCGAGACCACCGAGGACGCGGCCGTGCTGGTCGACGCCCCCGGGGTGCTGGGCAACGACACCGACCCGAACGCCGGCGACACGCTCGCCGTCAGCGCGGTGGCCGGGGAGCCGGCGAACGTCGGCCGGGTCGTCCCGCTCCCGTCCGGGGCGTCGGTCCGGGTGACGGCCGACGGCGGGTTCGCCTACGACCCGAACGGGGTGTTCAACGGCCTCAAGGCCGGCCAGACCGCGACCGACTCGTTCACCTACGAGGTGTCCGACGGGAAGGGCGGGACGGCCACCGGGACGGTGACGGTGACGATCGCCGGGCGGAACGACCCGCCGGCCGCGACGGTCGCCCTCGACCTGACGGCCCCGAAGACGTCCGACACCCTGACCGCGACGGCGACGAAGTCCGACCCGGACGGCGACGCGGTGTCGCTCACCTTCGTCTGGACGGTGAACGGCAACACGGTCCGGACCTTCAGCAGCGCCACCGCCCTGACCGACACGCTCGACCTCTCCGTTGCCGGGAACGGGGACGCCGGGGATGTCGTCAAAGTGACCGTCACCCCGTCGGACGGGGCGGCCGACGGCCCGGCGGCGTCGGCCGAGGCGACGGTGGCCGCCGGCCCGCCGCCGGCCCCGGCGATCACCGGGGTCGGCGACGACACCGGGGCGGACGCGGCCGACGGCGTCACCCGGGACACCACCCTGACCGTGACCGGGACCGGGACGGCGGGCACGACCGTGACCGTCTACCGGGACGACGTGGCCGTCGGGACGGCCGCGGTCGGCTCCTCCGGCGGGTGGGTGTACGACGGGACCGGGACGGCCCTGGCCGACGGGCCGTACACCTACACCGCCGCGGCCGCCTACCCCGGTGGGGCGCTCGGGCCGGTGTCGGCCGGGTACGCCGTCACCGTGGACACGAAGGCCCCGGAGGTGCGGAAGTTCCTGGTCCTGTACGGCCCGGCCGGGAAGGAGAAGGAGTACGACCTCGTCGGGGCTTCCCGGCTGACTCTGCCGTGGGCCGTGACCGGGTTCCGGGTCGTCTTCTCCGAGCCGGTGGTCGGGACGGCCGCCGGGCTGTCGCTGACCGACCGGCTCGGGAAGGCCCTGGCGGTGTCGAAGGTGGCCGGGTCGGGGACCGACACCCTGACCTGGACCCCGGCCGCGGCGATCACCCTCGACCTGGTGACGGCGGCGGTGGCGACGAGCGGGACGGACGCGGTCGCCGACCCGGCCGGGAACGCCCTCGCCACGGCCCGAACGAGTTTCAAGCCGGCGGTGGTGCTCGGCGACGTGACCGGCGATAAGAAGGTGAACAGCCTCGACCTGCTCGCCTTCCGCAAGGTGCTGACGACCGCCGGGTCGGCCGACCCGCTGTACCCGTTCTGCGACATCGACGGGGACGGGGACGTGGACGCGGCCGACCAGAAGATGTTGCAGGACCGGATCGGCAAACACCTCCCGACCTGACCCGGGGCGGGCGGCGGGCGGGGGCGTGGGATCCCCGCCCGGGTTTGGATGGCGAACCACCGGCCGTCGGGCGTTGCCGGCGGCCCTTACCGGAGGGCTTGAGTTGCACCACGACGATCCCGCTGTCCGCCCGGGCCGCCGCGGCCGGGTTTGGCTCGCCGCCCTCGCGCTGGTGCTGTCCCCGGCGGCGGCCGACGCCGCGCTGATCCTCGAGGTCGTCGGGCCCCCCGGCCCGGTGGCCGCCGGCACGCCGGTGGACTTCACCGTCTTCCTCCGGTCGACGGACGCCACCGACCCGGACACCGACATCACCACCTTCAACCTGAAGCTGAGCGTGTCCGGGGTGTCCGGGGCCGAGTTCGCCGCCGGGGCCCGGCCCGCGCTGGCAAACTACCTGTTCGGGGACAACACGGACGCGACCACCTTCACCGCCAACCCGCTCGGGAACCCGGCCGTGTCGATCGTCCTGGCCGACGTCTCCCAGCACGACCAGGGGGGCGGGCTGGTCTTCGACACCCTGCCCGGCGGCGAGTCGCGGCAGCTCGCCCTGCTGACGGTGTCCACCCCGGCCGGGCCGGGCGGGTCGCTCCAGGTCGCCTTCGACCTGGACAGCGGCGACACCTTCCTGTCGGCCCCGGACGACAGCATCATCCCCGACGTGGGGACCGCCGGGGCCGGGGTCCGGGTCCTGCCGTCGGCGGCCGTCCCGGCCCCGCCGGCGGCCGCCCTCCTCGCTGTCGGGGCGGTTTTGTTCCCGCTGGCCCGGCGGTGGGGTCCGCGGCGATGACCCCCGACCCGGCCCCGGCAACCTCGATCGGGCTGTACTTCGACCCGGACGGGTACGTCGAGCAGCTCGGCCCCGGGAAGGGGGGCGGGGGGCCGGCCGGGCTGATGGGCCGGCAGGTGGCCGGGAAGGAGTTCCTCGACGCCTTCCTCACCCACGCCCGGGCGGACGCCCTGACGGCCGTGGTCCGGTCCCGCGACCGGGCCGAGCCGCTCGCCCGCATCTGCCGGGACCACCCCTCCAGCCGCACCCGGCAACGGCGGCTGCACGTCGTCGAGCAGGCCGGCTTCGCGGCCGCCTGTGCCGGCCCCGAGCCGCCGGCCCGGGTGCTGTACTTCCCCCAGCCGCCGATGCCCGAGTTCGCCTGGGCCCGGCACGCGGCCGGCGGGGCGGTCGCGTTCTCCGGCGTCACCCACACCCTGGCTAGCACGGGCGCCGTGGCCGGGCTGTGCGAGCTGGTCCACGCCCCGTTCGAGCCGTGGGACGCCCTCATCTGCACGTCCCGGGCGGTCCGCGACATGGTCCGGGCCGTCACCGACTCCTACGCCGGCTACCTGAAGGACCGGTTCGGCGGCAACCCCGCCCTGCGGCCGCGGCTGGAGGTCATCCCGCTCGGGGTGAACCCGGACAAGTTCCGGCCGCCGACCGCCGACGAGCGTGCGGCCGCCCGGGGGCGGCTCGCGGTGGCCGCCGACGAGGTGATGGTGCTGTGCGTCGGCCGGCTGTCCCACCACGCCAAGGCCCACCCGTTCCCGGTGTTCCACGCGGCCGGGGCGGCGGCCCGGCGGGCCGGCCGGGCGGT
>JAIEQO010000780.1 GCA_019747655.1 Gemmataceae bacterium
CCGGGCCGGGTCGGCCGGCGGCAGGATCAGCTCGGGCCGGGCCGCCGGCCGTACCGGCCCGCCGGCGAACCGCGTCCGCACCCGCGGCGGCAGGTCGTCCCACCCGCCGGACGACCCGCCCCCGTCACGTCGATTCCGCATCACCATCGGCCGCGTCCCCCGTCCCGCGGAGAGGCACCGTTCAGTCTACCTCATGCGACGCCCGAATGGGAGCAGGAGTTCCGACTCGGTCAGGTCGCGTAGGCATTCCAGCCTGTGCCGGGCCTCGGACTGGTAGTGCCTCGGTTTGGGTTCTGGTGGCACAGGTCGTGGCCGAATTGAAGCGACGAAACGGAGATCACGACCGAGGCCGACTATCAGTACCATCCACGACCTGCAAGGCCTCCGGCCTGTGCTCACAGGCCGGAGGCCTGTGCCATCAAACTGAGACACTACCCCCGGCCTACCGACCTTGCCGGCCCTCGCACGGCCGGCCTACCATCCGCCATCGCCCGAATCCCGTCGAGGGGGGAGCCGATGACCGTCCACACCGTCGTCCCGATCCTGAACGTCTCGGACATCGCCGCCAGCTTCGCCTGGTTCGAGGCGGTCGGGTGGGCGAAGAAGTGGGACTGGGGCGACCCGCCGACGTTCGGGGCGGTCGGGGCCGGGGCGGCGGAAATCTTCCTCTGCCAGGGCGGCCAGGGGTCGCGGGGTGGCCCGGCCCCGCGGCACCCGGACGACGACGACACCGGCGGGGTGTGGATGAGCTGGTTCCTCGGCAGCCCGGCCGAGGTGGACGCCGCCCACGCCCGGGCGGTCCGGCACGGGCTGACCGTCACCCGCCCGCCGGTCGACGAGCCGTGGTGCGTCCGGGAGTTCCACCTCCGCCACCCGGACGGGCACACCTTCCGGGTCGGGGCGGGGATCGAGGGGGAGTGACCGGGCCGGCCGGTAACTTGCGGACGGCGGAGGTCGACGGCCGGGTTGACGTCCGGAACGAAAAGTGATATTATGTACACATTGCGCGAGCGGGTAGAGTTCCCGCCCGCCGACCGGTTGAGGGGGTCCGACCGTGGCGGTATCCGGGATCGCGCGGGCGGTCGCGGAAGTGCTGTCGGGGCGGTCAGTTACGGCCGAAAAATGGCCCGAGCATGACGGCATAGTCGTGCGGTCGGTCGGTGCGAACGGCACGGAAATCGTTGGCCGGCAACGAGTTCGGCGGAACCCGTTGCGGCGGCGAAAAACGAGGGGGGGAGGGGGTCAGGCCATGCTCACCGCATTAACTCGGGGATAACGTGGCCGTGGACATCCGTTAGCCGGCGGTCGATGCCGTCGTGCCGGACGGTCAGCTTGGTGTGGTCGATGCCGAGCAGGTGCAAGACGGTGGCGTGCAGGTCGTACACCTCGGTCGGGCGTTTGCGGTCGGCCGGCTTGTAGCCCCACTCGTCGCTCGGGCCGTGGGTCACGCCGCCCTTGACCCCGCCGCCGCAGAGCCAGTTGGTGAAACAGTACGGGTTGTGGTCGCGGCCCTTGCCGCCCTGGGAGCTGGGCATCCGGCCGAACTCGGTCGTCCACAGGACGATCGTGTCCTCCAGCAGGCCGGTCCGCTTCAGGTCGGCGATCAGGGCGGCCGCCCCCCGGGCCATGCCGGCGGCCAGCGGCCCGTGGTCCCGCCTCACGTCCTCGTGGCTGTCCCAGTTCCGCCGGGGGAAGCCGTTGTCGTTCCCGCTCCAGATTTGCACGAACCGGACGCCGCGTTCCAGGAGCCGCCGGGCGACCAGGCACTTGCGGGCGAAGTATTCGGTCTCCTCCACCTCGTTGATCTCGGTCGGGAACGAGGTCTTGCCGTGGTCCAGGCCGTAGAGCTTGAGGACGGACTTGGGCTCCTTCGACAGGTCGAGGGCGTCCGGGGCGGCGAGCTGCATCCGGGCGGCCAGCTCGTAGCTCTTGATGCGGGCGTCGAGCCGGTCGTCGCCGGGCCGGGCGGTGGCATGGGTGCGGTTGAGCCTCGTCAGCAGGTCGAGACCGGCCTTGTCGCCGGCGGCGGTGACGTAGCCGTTCTTGTCGTCCGGGAACAGGTCCTCGATCGGCGTCTTGGAGCCCGGGTAGATGACGGTCCCCTGGTGCTGGGCCGGGAGGAACGCCGAGTCCCAGTTCTTGGTGCCGTTGGAGGCGAGGCCGCGGTGGTCGGGGAGGACGACGAAGGTGGGGAGGTTCTCGTTCAGGGTGCCGAGGCCGTAGCTAGCCCAGCAGCCCATGCCGGGGAAGCCGGGGCGGTTGAACCCGGTCGTTTGCAGCAGGGTGCCCTGGGAGTGAACCCCAGTCTTACCGACCATGTTGTGGACGAAGGCCAGCTCGTCCGCGACCTCGCCGAGCGGGGCGACGGGTTCCGAGAGCATCTTGCCGGCTCGGCCGTAGGGCTTGAACTCCCAGACCGGCTTGAGCCACGGGCCGAGCCCGTCCTGGAACGCCTCGACCTTCTCCCCGAAGTTCGCGGGCTGGCCGTGCCGCTTGACGAGTTCGGGCTTGTAGTCGAACAGGTCGAGGTGGCTGGCCCCGCCGGCCATGAACAGTTGCACCACCCGTTTCGCCTTCGCCGGGTGGTGGAGGCCGCCGTCGGAACGGGTCTTCGGCGAGTCGGCGAGCAGCCCGGCCCGGCCGAGGAGCGACGCCAGGGCCAAGCCGCCGAGCCCGCCGCCCGATTGCCAGAGGAAGTCACGCCGGTTCATCCCCACCTCCCCTTAATCGACGAAGACGAACTCGTTCAGGTTGAGGACCATCCGGCAGGCGTTGGCGAGGCCGTGGTCTTTGGCGTAGGCGGCCAGGGCGTCCCGCTCGGCGTCAGTGGCCGATCGGCCCAGGGCGATCCGGACCGCCGCCGCCACCCGCCCGGCGTCGTCATCGGCCAGCTTCTCGACCCGGGCCGCGAAGTGCTTGGCCATCGCCACCGCCAGCTTGTTGTTGAGCAGGGCCAGGGCCTGCTGCGGGGTGATCGTTTGGTTCCGACGGTCCACCGCCAGCGATGGGTCAGCACAGTCCAGGGCGGCCATCAGGGGTTGCGGCTTCGACCGGACCGTGTACCGGTAGACCGCCCGGCGGTGGCCGGCCGGGTTCTCGGGGTCGAACAGGTGGTACTGGTAGTGGGGCGAGTGCTCCGGCTTCTCGACCACGAAGTCCTGGAAGCTCGGCCCGCCCATCTCCGGGTCGAGCTTCCCGGCCGCCCAGAGGATCGAGTCGCGGACCGCCTCGGCCTCCAGCTTCCGCCGGTTCTGCCGCCACATGTAGCGGTTGTCGGCGTCCACCTTCTCGGCTACCGCGTTGGTGGTCGATGCCTGCCGGTAGGTGGCGCTCATCACGATGAGCTTGTGGAGCTTCTTGAGCGACCCGCCGCCGTCCCGGAAGTCGGCGGCCAGCCAGTCGAGCAGTTCCGGGTGGGTGGGGGGCTGGCCCATCTTGCCGAAATCGCTCGGGGTGTCGACGATCCCCCGGCCGAAGTGGTACTGCCAGACCCGGTTGACGATGCTCCGCCAGGTGAGCGGGTTCTTCGGGTCGGCGACCCAGTTCGCCAGGGCGGCCCGCCGCTCGCCTTCGGGGTGACCCGGCGGCAGGTCGAACCGGCCGCTCACTCCTGGGATGGCGGCGATCGCCCCCGGCCCGACTTCCTTCCCCGGCTTGGTCACGTCACCGCGGGGGAGGATGTGGATCGGCCGCGGCTTCCCGCCGGCCGCCCCGGTCCCGACGAAGTTCCCGCCCCCGGTGTGGACGGCCCCGGCGTAGGTCACCCGCTGGGCCGGCAGCCTGGCGAGGTCCGCCTCGGCGGCCATGCGGTCGGCCTTCGCCGCCGCCAGTTCCGCCGCCGCTTCCGGCGTCAGGGCCTTCGCCAACAACTCGTCCCGCCGGGCGGCGAGGTCGGACCGCTCGGCCGCCGACAGCCCCTCGCCGGCCGGGTACAGGCCGTCGGTCAGGTTGGCCTGTCGCCACCGGACCGGGGCCTCGATCGTGTCCAGGCTCGTCACCGGCCGGCCGGCCGCCAGGTTCTTCCCGGCCGCGTCGACCGCTTCGAGTTCCGACACGGCGAAGATGTAATCGGTCGGCAGCCGGCGGGCGAGGGCGGTCGCCGTCACCCGGACGTACCGCCCGGCCTTCCCGCCGGCGGCCAGCCGGACCGGCTTGGTCCCCGGGTTGCCGAAGTCGGCCGCCGTGCGGTCGGCGACCACCACGACGCCGGCCCCGAACGCCGGGTCGTCGGACAGCTCGACCCGGAACCGGACCGGGAAGCCGAACCCGGCCCCGATCCCGCCGAAGTCGTCGTGGCACGGCCGGAGGACGATGTGGTCGAGCGCCACCGACGCCCCGAGGTCGACCTGGACCCACTTGGGCCGGTCCGGCCGGTCCTCGATGGCCGAGTGGTAGCCGAACTCGGGCGGGACCGGGCTGGCCGAGCCCTTCGCGGCCAGCCGCCGTTCGACGGCCGCCAGCTCGTCGCCGGCCTTGGACCGGGCGGCCGCCTCGACGGCCGTGGCCTTCGCCGCCGCGGCCGTCCGTTTGGCGGTCAGGTCGGCCCGCCGGGCGGCGACCGCCGGGTCCGGGTCGAACGCCTTGTCGGCCCGGTCGACGGCCGCGAACACGGCTTGGAGGCGGTAGTAGTCCTCCTGGCTGATGGGGTCGAACTTGTGGTTGTGGCACTGGGCGCACTGGGCGGTCAGGCCGAGGAACGTGTTGGCGGTGGTGGCCACCACGTCGTCCCGGTCGAGGTGGCGGGCCACCTTCCCGTCGGCCTTCGTCTCCGGCAGCTCGACGTGGCCGATGAAGTCCCACGGCCCGGCGGACAGGAACCCGAGGGCCTCGATGCCGTCGGCCGTGCCGGGGTACAGCACGTCGCCGGCGAGCTGCTCCTTCACGAACCGGGCATAGGGCTTGTCCTGGTTGAGGCTGCGGATGACGTAGTCGCGGTACGGCCAGGCGTTCGGCCGGGGCTGGTCCTTGTCGTACCCGTGGGTCTCGCCGAAGTGGACGACATCGAGCCAGTGGCGGGCCCAGCGCTCGCCGTGTTGGGGGCTGGCGAGCAGCCGATCGACGAGCTTCTCGTAGGCGTCGGGTGAGTCGTCCTTCTCGAACGCCTCGACCTCCTGCGGGGTCGGTGGCAGGCCGGTCAGGTCGAAGTGGAGCCGGCGGATGAGGGTCCGGCGGTCGGCTTCCGGCGACGACGCCAGCCCCTTCTCCCGGAGCTTGGCGAGGACGAAGCCGTCGATCGGGTTGCGGCCCCACTTCGGGTCCGCCTTCGGGACCGGCGGTTTCACGACCGGCTTGAACGCCCACCAGTCGGCCGGGTTCGCGGCGGCCGTGCCGTCGGCCGGCCACTTCGCCCCCTGCTCGACCCAGGCTCGGAGGGTCGCCACCTGCGCGGCGGTCAGGCGGTCGCCGGACGGCGGCATGACCCGGTCCGGGTCGTCGCCGGCGACCAGCTTCAGCAGCAGGCTGTCGGCCGGCTTGCCGGGGGCCAAGGCCGGGCCGGAGTCGCCGCCCGCGAGGGCGTCGGCCCGGCGGTCGAGCCGCAGCCCGCCCTTCTGCTTATCCGGCCCGTGGCACTTGACGCAGTGGGCCGCCAGGACCGGCTTCACGTCCCGGTCGAAGTCGACGGCAGCCGGCGGTTCGGCCGGGTTGGTGGCCTGGCCGGCGAGCGGCACAAGGCCGGCCAGGGCGACGAGCGGGGCGAGCCGGGCGGGCATGTGCGGTGCCCCAGGAACGGGGAGGGTGTTCGGCCTCATTCCATCCGATTGGTTCGCCGGGTTCAAGCCCGGGGGCGGCTTGCCGGGCTTTTTTCCAATGCATCCCTAGATCGAGCCGGACGACGAGTTCGATGCCTGCTCAGTGGGGGCTGACGGGTAGCGGAAGGCAGCCGTGCTGTTCCACTCGCCGCTCGCCCGGAGCACTGTCTGAGGGGGCGTCACGCACTACGACCGGCACCTCCGGGCATTCGCGGTCTGGACCCGGCAGGCCCCCGGCCGACACGTCCCGGATGTCGTGCGACTGGTTCACCACCCGGCAGCGCTCCCGGGCCAGTCGCAGCGGCCGGGTCAGCCTCGATCGCCTCTGCCCCGCACACCCGCCGGTCCGCTCGCCCACGCACACCTGCCGCAACCCCGGCCAGCCCGGTACTCATCGAGCCTTGTCGCGGTTCGGACCCGATGCCGCTCGGCCCGTCGGCGCCCCTTCCCGCGGTGTTCGGCGACCCGACCGACCGCCGCTCGGCCCGTTCGACAGTGGAAGGACCCCGGCGAAACCCGGCGTCGATGTGCCGCCGGAGGGCCGGTTAGTGGTTCATTGCACCTGAACTGAGGGGTATAGCTTCTCGAGCTTTACCCGCGCATCGGCGGTGGTGAACTGCCACTCGACCCTCACCACCGCCGCGTTCCGGTTCTTCCCCCAAGCGGCCACCTCCCGCCGCGGTGTTGCCGAGTCGGGGATGCGGCGGTCCAGGCACTGCCGGGCCAGGACCGACGACTCCGTCTCGGCCACGCTCAGCCAGCCGCCGTGCTCGGGGGTGTATTGCCACTCGGACCGCTCCGCCGGCCGCCGCGCCTCGGCCGGCTCGAACGCCTCGTACAGCTCGCCGGGGTGTGCGTACTCAGGTTGTCGCCCACCAGCGCCACCCGCTCCGCGCCCGGGTAGTGCTCGTCGCTCAACGCCCGCAGGAACCGGGCGAAGTCCACGCTCGTCTTCCGCCCGGTCGCCTGCACCCGCCGCCACCCGGCCAGCGGCTCGAACGCCGAGAACAGGTTCGCCGCCCCACCCCGGCGGTACCCGCTGTCCCGCCTGGCCGACGCCCCCGGGCGTACCGGCGGGGGCTCCCGCACGTCCTCGATCAGCTGCTTGCCGCCCTCGTCCACGCACACCATCCGGACGGCTGGGGTCGTGGGGCCCGGCAGCCCGCCGAGGACGTTTTCCATGTTCGCTACGAACGCCGCGCTCGCCTTCGCCGGGATGGCCCATTGCCGCCGGAGCCACGGCTTGAGGTCGTTTTTTCCAGCGTCCGCCACACCGTCGCCGGGTCGATCCCCTCGACCGCCTTCAGTTCGACCAACTTGCCGGCCAGGAGCGCCATCGTCCTGCGGGCGTGCCGCTCGGGGGCCGGTGAGCAGGCGGGGGCGACGAGCCGAGCTTCCTGGGCCCCGTCCAACTTGCGGTACTGCCGGCCGGTGGCCGTCTTCTTGTGCAGGATGTCGGCCCGCCGACGGGCGTGGGCGGGATGGGTCCCCGTGCGGACGAGTCGCAACCGGGAGGCCCGCTCCTCGGCGGACAGCCGGACTCCGATCTAGCTCGCTGGCGTGGCCATGACATCCTCCTGCCGGGGGCGCGAGAGGAAGCATAGAACCGCCGCAGTTCAGGTGTAATGAACCACTAGTGTCCTGAGTCGGAAGTCCGTTTCTGGTTTCCGGGTGGGGCGAGGCGTTCGGCCGCCTTCTGCACCTTGCGGA
>JAIEQO010000374.1 GCA_019747655.1 Gemmataceae bacterium
CGCGGCGGACTCCTCCCGGTTGCCACAGCAGAGCCGGTCGGGAGGCAGTCCGCAACTCGAAAGTGTCAGCCCACTAGACACCCTGGATGCCACGTTCGTCCCGCTGCCCGAGAAGCTGTCGATGTTCCAGCCCCGCCGCGATCCGAAGACGGGCAAGGAACTGGGTGGAGAGGAGTTGACCCCGGAGGCGCGCGCGATCGCCGCCCTCCAGGCCGAGCTGTGCATCCGCCACCAGGACGTCTTCAAGGGGATGGCCGGGCGGTGGGTGGTGAAGGGAGGGAAGACGAGTTTCGACCAGCCGTACACCGAGGAGCGGAAGTTCGATCCGAACGTTAAGTCGGTGTTCAAGGTCGATGCGGTGAACAAGAAGAGCGCCGGGCGGTGGGTCATCAACTCACTCGAGCTGGTCGAGTTCGTCGACGAGTACATGGCCAGTAGCGCGATCACCGCGTACCCGCTGTGGCTGCCCGACCCGAGCGGGTCCGGGGCACTGTGGGCACCCCTCGACAAGCGAGTCATGCAGCTACCGGCCGCGGTCAAAGACCAGTGGGTCGGGCCGAAGGCGACGGCCACCGCCGACCACCCGAAGCTGTTCGAGGCGATGAAGTCGCGCGGCGGTTTCCTGCCGCTGAGCGTACTGACGGCCAGCCCGGCGTCGGCGCTGATGATCGACCGCGCCCGAAACCGGCTGGTGGTGTTCCGCGAGACGAAGGCGGGCGATGAGGTGACGGTCGGCCGGACCGACTTCCCGGTGCCGGCCGAGATCGACGCGTTCTTCAAGGACGCGCCCAAGGGGAAGGAGTTCCCTCTGGTCGAGTGGAAGACGACCGAGGGCGACGCCGAACTGGTGCTGACCGTGCAGAAGGCCGAGCGGGAGGCACTGTTCCCGGGCACGACGGCCAAGCCGCACCCGTATCCCGTGTGGGTGCTGCGGGCGTCCGCCTCGAAGGCGGCGGCGCTGTTCGCGTTCACCAACCCGAAGCGAGCCGACGGGTACCCGGACCTGCTCGATCCGGACAAGTTGCGGGCGCACCCGAAGTTCATGGCCGTAGCGCTGACAGAGCGGGCCGCCGGCGGGCCGCTCGAGCCGGCCCAGTTCGCCGCCCACGCGGCCGGGTGGCGGGGTGTGTTCCTCCAGACTCGCGGCAAGGGCGACAGATTTCTGGTCGCCATCCGGGAAGACGGAAAGGGGGCGACCGCGACTGCGGCGAAGGTTCCTGCGGACCTCGCGGCGTTGCTGGAAGAGGCCGCCGGTAAGGCCGAGATCGACCTCGGTGACGGCAACGGCGGGCGCATCCTCGTCGGGTTCAAGCTGGCCGACTTGAAGGACGTCAAGCAGAACGTGGACCTGAAGGCGCGTGGCCCGCTGTGGGTGCTGGCCGACGATAAGGCGGTGCAGCCAGTGCGGGTGCCCGGCGACGTGTGGGACGCCGAGTACGACTCGCTGCTGCGGCCGGGGAAGTTGGCCCGCCAGGAGCGACTGCTGGCCGAATTGCTCGAGAGGGCGACTGTCGATCGCCCACTCGCCCTCCTGCCGTACGGCCGCAAGGCCGGCAAGGACCGGTTCTTCCACCAGCCGCCGCCGACCGATGGCGAGGCCGGGTGGCTGGTTCGGACGTCTGACGACGGGCGCGACGTGCTGGCCGTCCGCGCGCCGGTGGAGTTGGCGACGGCAATTGATACCCATCCGGCCGCCCTCGTGTTCCAGGCGTTCGGCACCGGTACGGCAGCCGGACTACTCGCCGCCCTCGACCCGACCAAACTGGCCGACTGGCAGAAGACGACCGACGCGAAACGCCCGCTGCCGCTGTGGGTGCTCGACCGAAAGAGCGGCGGGGCACCGTTCCGCGCTACCCGGCCGGACGGCAAGACAGCCTTCGACCCGAAGCCGCTGCTCGTCGCCGAGGCGTTCGATCTGGCCAAGGTCGCGGCCCGCCCGGCGCGGGTGGCGCTGTTCCGCGAGCTGGCTCGCAAGGGCGGGACGCGGCCGCTCGGGGTTGCGACGGCCGGCGCGCCGGGGGGCAAGGAGCAGATTACAACCTGGGTGCTGCTCGACCCCGCCGGGGAGACGATCTGGCACGCGGAGGAATCTGACCGGCCTGCCGCGCCCGAGCCGGCACTCGACGAACTAGCCTGCCCGGAGGAGTTGAAGCCGTACCTGGCCGACCCGGAGGCGGACCTGGCGGCCGTCCGGGTGCGGGTGCGGCGGGGCGGTGCCGGGAGCGCGGCGGTGCTTTGGCTTGAGCCAGCCGCGGGCAACGTTGACCCGCGGTTACGGTTCGCCGGCACCGTCACCTCGGCCGTGAAGCCGTACCCGGTGTGGGCGGCCGTGCCCGACAACAAGCCGGGGCGAATCAGCCCGGCGGCGTTGTTCGCCTGGAACCGGGCCGGCGGGGCCGACACCGCCGAGAAGGACGGCTCGGTGCCCCGCGCCTACGACCCGCAGAAGTTGACCGACAACCCGACGCTGACGGCCGAGCTGCTCGCGGCCGTACCGACATTTGGCCTGTGGCGGGCCGGCCCGGCCGCGACCGAGACCGGGGCCAAACCGGCCCGGCCGGACGGCAAGGTGGGCGGCGGGGTGCTGTATTCCTCGATCACCAAGCCGAACGTCGGCCGGCGGCTGCTGATCGAGAACAGCGAGGCGGCGGACGTCGCCGACACGACGTGGCGGCAATTCACGGTCGGAGCTGAGGTCGAACTGGACGCCTTCCTCGGCAAACTGGCCTCGCCGGAGCACTCACTGGCCGCGGCGTTCGGGGACGCCCTCCGCCGGCTACCGCGTACGGACACGCTGTGGTGGGCCGGGGAGCTGCCCCGCGGCGGCGAGAAGGGAGACGGGGCGGGGTACGTGGTCGGCCCGGCTGCCCCACCGTCCGCGTGGGCCGGCGGGCACCGCGTCCGGGTGGCGTACACCCGCGCCAGGGCGAAGCCGGCGTTCCTGGCGGCGACGGCGGCCGACCTGCTGGCTAAGAGCCGCCAAGAGGCGACCGCGGTCCCCGCGCCGTTGCGTAAGTTGATCGGCGAAAAACCCGCCCCGGCCGACGAACTCGCCTACCTCCGCAGCCCGGCGCGGGCGACCGTTCAGCTCGCCGGGACGTGGGGGCCGGCGGCCGCCGACTCCGACGGCTGGGGCTTCGACCCGAAAAACCAGTTCGCGGAGGACAGCCCGTGACCGACCGCGAGATCGACACGATGAACACATCGTCCATCGAACTGATCTGCTGCGCGCTCGGCGGCATGCTCATGCTCATGTTATTCGTGGCAACGCTCGTGCGGGCCAAGGTCGAACGGAAGACGGCGGACGCCGGCGACGAGCAGCGGGCCGGGTTGGACGCGACCGACGAAGGATATTTCACCGCCCCGCCAGATCCTCTGTTGGTGGTGGTGGAGTGGAAGGGGCCGGCCAAGTATCCGCCGCAACTCATCGCCTTCCCGCCGATCATGGCGAACGGCCGGGCGTCGGCGATGCCCGAAGCGGCGCTGAAGGACGAGAACGGGCTGACGGAAAGCCGCGGCACGGTTCGCACCCGCGACGGTGATTCGTTCGTCGGGTTCTTTGACCGCAAGCCGCGGGACGGGCGGACGGAGTTGAAGCTGGTCGTCCCGGGCGGGAGCCGGTCGGCCGTGGCCGACGCCTGGCGACGGAAGGAACTGATTCAGCAGGCTGTGGCCCTCGGCGGGCGGCCCTCGGCTGGCGATCTGGGGAAGGGGCACGTCGACCTGTGGCAGTTCCGCGTCCGCCATCCGGACGCGGCCGACGACGTCTTGGCTGAGAAGCTCACCGCCGCCTACGCCGCGGCGGACAAGCTCGAACTGCGGCTGTGGGAGCAGCAGGTGCAGTGGAACGGGATGCCCCCGCGGCCGCTGCCACCGGTAGTGTCTCCGACCCTGGTACCCAAGGGGGTGCTCCTTCGCGACTGCAAGGTCGGGCTGAATTCGGCGGCGGCCGTGCGGGAGGTGCTGGCGGCAGGCCAGCCGACCGACCCGGCCGTGCTGGCCGTCGCGTCGGACCCCGGCGGCGACCCCCCGGAGTTCAAGGTGACGTGCGTGGCCGGGTTCGGCCGGACGGCCCCGGACCCGGCGGCGCGGCGGGAGCCACTGCTCGCGGAGTTGTGGCTGACCACCGTCCTGCCGTCGCTGGTGGACGCCGCCCACGATCCTCGGCCGGCGGCTGCCGAGCGACATGCCCGCGCCATCAAACTGGCGGCTGCCATCGACGGCCGTCTTAAGGCGGCTAACGATAAGCTGAAGCCGGGGCCGGGGGTTGACCCCCTGACGTGGGCCGACCTGACCGACGGCCCGCCCGAACAGGCGGTACCCGGAACCCGCGGCGTGCTGATTGCCGTGCGGGATTTCGCGGGCAAGTACGCCGGCACCGATCCTCTCCGCGGCCGGGACGACGCGATCCCTTTCGGGCTGAAAGTCAAGGTGCAGGGCCGGCGGGAAGTCGTGTGGGCGGGGCCGACTGGGGCCACAGAAGTGCTCAAGCCCGGCGCGGCCGTCATATTTCGATCCCGCATACGGTAACCGCGATGCCCAAGGAGATTAAAGTCTTCTCGATGTCTGTGCTAGACCTGCTCACCTGCGCGCTCGGTGGCACCATCCTGACCAGCTTCCTGCTCATCGTGTCCATCGAGAAGTCGGCCCCGGCCGGGTTCCCGTACGCCTACTTCGCGGTCGGTGGCGGCGTGTGGGTGGACGTCACGGACGCCGTCGGTGGGAATTTTGCGGCCGATGCTCTGACCGATCCGCGGCCCGCGCCGGCTGTCGTCGAGTTCCTCGCCCGGGAGTACGAGGCCGAACTCGAGTTGTACTTCCGGCCGGAGGGAACGGCGGCCGCCGTGCCGAAGGACAGCCCGCCATTGCTTATCGTCAGTACGGCTCGGACCGCCGCCGAGCGGCTTGGCAACCAGGGGGCGAAGGTGAACTACAGGGTCGAGCGGCTCGCCCCGCGGTGGTTGAGGGTATCGCGCGAGGTCGGCGGGAAGGCGGAGCGGCGGCTGTTCGCCGCGTTCCGGATGGACGTGGCCGGGTTCGAGGTGCCGAACGGGTGGTACTTCGTCCGCGCGGTGATCGTCAAGAGGCCTACGAAGGGTGGCGTCGGGTGGGGGACGGCCGCGTGGCTGCGGATCGACTCCGGCGGGGAACCCGGCGCGGCCCGCTACCAGACGCACGCCGAGTTCCCGGACGACCCGCCGGACTGGCCCGCCCCGCAAGGGTTTACTGACATCCGCCGTGAGATCGCCGTGCCGGACAGTTGGAAGGACCGGCGGATCGATCCGAGCGACGCGAAGGCGGCCGAGGCGGCGCGCGTGCGGCTACAGCGGATGCGATGGCCGGACCTGTATGTGCCCACCTGGCCGGCCGACTACGGCCCCCCCAGCCCGGCCGGCGCGAAGGCACAGTTCCGACTGCGGGCCGATGACCGATGGGGGCCGTACTTCGCCCTCCGCTGCGAGCGGGCTTCCGGCCCCCGCGGCGCGGCCCGGTTTCCGACGTTCGAGCCGACCGGCGACGGCATCCGGCCCGCGGGGTGGTACCCGCCCGACCCGCCCGACCCAGCCGCCGACGACTACCTGCCGGGATTCCGCATCGGCCGCGAGAGGAAGAAATGATCCACCCCATCCGCCTCGACCTGTGCACCACGGGCACGTCAGAGACGGTCCGGTTGCCGCACCGACAGAAGGCCCCATCAGCGGACGACTGCCTGCCAGCCATGACCTGCTGGGAGGACGACGGCGTCTGGGCCAAGATCGACCCGCAACACTCGGCTTTTGCGGAACTCCGCCGCCTGTCCTGGGCGCGGGCTGCGGACGACATATTGAACCGCCCGCCGGCCCGCGTGAAACTCGACGACGCGCTCGAAGATGCGATCCTCGACGAATTCTGGCCGGCCTGGCGGTGGATGGTCGTCAACCTCGCCCGCCACCGCCCGAGGGAGTTGGAGGAGCACGCTGCCAACTTCCTGACCGACGATAACTTGGAATTGCAAACCGGCGTATTCGAGTTGCTCGAACTGTGGGAGGCCGCTTACCCCGACAACTACCGGACGGTAAGGCTGCGGCTGGAAGAGCGGTACCGCGCAGCTCACGCCGACTCTTATGATCGATTGCTCAAGGGCTTGGCCCTCGAAGCGCCCAGCAACGGCGGGTTAAGGACGCCATCGACGACGGCCCGGATGGATGACCTGCCGGAGCGGCCGGGGTTGATCCCCGTTTTGCTCCCCCAGACGTTCGCGTTCCTCCAGTCCCTCGCCCGACTGTTCGCGAGGCGCCCGGGACCCGACGCCCGACCTGGGCTGGCGGAATCCAGGTGGGTCTACTGGCCGGCGTTCGGCCCGGTCGAATTGTCTGTCCGCCTGCTCCACCCGTCGCTCGCCGCCGGCCTTGCCGACACAGGTGCCCGGCCATGAACTTCGAACACTCCTGGGGTCGGTGGCTGCTCGAATGGATCGCCTTGCTCGTCGTCACCTACGTCCTGACGTGGGGCACAATGGCGCTCATCAACAACCGGGCGCTCGCCGCCATCCGCCGAGACACGGCACCCACTCTCCGCTGGGCGACACTCAAGGACGGCCGGCAAATCCCGGCGACTACCGACCTGCTGACCGGCGAGGGGGCTTCGGCCCGTGTAAAACACTTCGACATCGGAGCAAGGAAGTGGGACGATCTGCCCGCCGCTCTCCGCGGGGCCGATTCAAAGGCGGCTGTGTACTGGGACGAGAACGGCGAGCGGAACGATAACTTTGTCTAAACAATGTTAGTCTATAAGCATGAGGATTACTTTGACCGGTTTTACATGGAGGTGCTGCGGATCCCGCTACAGCCGATCAACCGCGAGAAGCACGTGCGGGAGGATCTTGGCTACACTGCCGTCCTGGAAACCGCCGCGGATGAGGAGCGGGAGCCGCTGCTGCGGCACTTCGGGAACGTGTATGGGGAATTCATGAAAGCCATGCCATGCCGAGTTGTCCGGTGGATGAACGGGTGGGTACAGGTGACCGCTGTAGCGGCCTTCTGGCTGGCTCTGCTGATCGTCGGCAAGAAGTACTGGGTGTTGGTGCGGCGGGAGCGGCGGCGGGCGCGGCCGTTCTTCCCGTTCGCCTCGACCTTGGTGGGCGGGAAGGAGATCATCTGGTCCGACCCGCCAGAGAAGGACGACACGTGGCTGACCGAGACCCAGGTAGCGGACGAACTCCGACGGCTGAACGACCCGGCGCTCGGCCAATACCCCGGGGTGGCGGTGCTCATGCTGCGGGAGGCGTACGACGCGTACAACCGCAACGAGCGGGACGCCCGAGACGGACAAGGGCCGCACGCCGCCGCCGAGGCGGTCGAGCGGGTAGCCACCCGCGAACACCGACGGATCGACGCCGCCATGGCCGCGCTCGTGTACCTAGAGGCAGTTTCATAACCTCGCCACGGCGACGAGGGCACAGGCGAGAGGGGCGAACCCCTGGAACAGTACCGCGT
>JAIEQO010001018.1 GCA_019747655.1 Gemmataceae bacterium
GGCCGCGGCCGGCGGGCTGGCCGGGGTCGCCGACCCGGTCGCCGACGTGGCCCGCCAGACCGACCGGCTCCGGGCCGCCCTGGCGGTGACGCTGACGCCCGCGCCCGCGGCGTAGTCATTGGTCATCAGTCATTCGTCATTGGTCCCGGAGCGGTGACGCCCGTTCCCGACCCATGCCGAATGCGGGTGGTCGATGGCGAAGGACCAATGACCAATGACCAATGACTAAGGACAAATGACGATGCTCGCCCAAACGCCCACGCCCGGCCCGCTGGTGTTGATCGTCGACGACTCCCCGGTCGACCGGCTGGTAACCGGCCGGCTGCTGGCCAAGGCCGGCGGCTGGCGGGTGGCCCACGCCGGGGACGGGGAGGAGGCCCTGGCGGCGATCGGCCGGGAGGTCCCGGCGGTCGTCCTGACCGACCTCCAGATGCCCAGGATGGACGGCCTGGCCCTGGTCGAGCGGGTCCGGGAGGAGCACCCGAAGGTCCCGGTCGTCTTGATGACCGGGAACGGGAGCGAGGAGATCGCCCTGCAGGCCCTGAAGGCCGGGGCGGCCAGCTACGTCCCGAAGCGGAACCTGGCGACCGACCTGGTCGCCGCCCTGGAGCAGGTGGTGTCGGCATCGAAGACCGACGACCGCCGGGCCCGGGCCCTCGGCTGCCTGGCCGGGCGGGCCAGCCGGTTCGTCCTGGACAACGACCCGGAGCTGGTCCAGCCGCTCCTGGCCATGTTCCGGGAGGACATCCTGGCCGTCGGGCTGTGCGACCAGACCGAGGTGACGCGGGTCGGGATCGCCCTGGAGGAGGCCCTGCTCAACGCCATCTACCACGGCAACCTGGGGGTCAGCTCGGGCCTGAAGCAGGAGGGGGACGGGTCGGCCTTCTATAGGCTGGCGGCCGAGCGGCGGGCCGAGGCCCCGTATGCCGACCGCCGGGTCCGGGTCGGGGTCCGGGTGTCGGCGGACGCGGCCACCTTCGTGATCGCCGACGACGGCCCGGGGTTCGACATCTCGGCCCTGCCCGACCCGACCGACCCGGAGAACCTGATCCGGCCGAGCGGCCGGGGCATCCTGTTCATGCGGATGTTCATGGACGACGTGCGGTACAACCCGACCGGGAACCGGGTGACGCTGGTGAAGCGGAAGTCGGTGCCCGAGGCCGAGGCGGCCGGGGCTGTCGCCGAGGCGGCGGCCGCCTGACCCGGCAGCGGACCAAGATTTCTGGCACCGGTCGGACGACCGTGCTACCTCTTGGAAGACAGCAGAGGCCCGAACGACCGTACCCGTGGACGACCCCATGTGTTCGTGCAACCCCGGCGACCCGACCCCGCCCCCCGCCGGGTACGTCGCCGGCCAGTCGATCGCCGGGCTGACGGTCCCGTCGGCCCGCCCGCCCGGCCCGCTCCCGGTCCTGGTGGCCGAGGACGACGCCGTCGCCCTGCGGGTGCTGGAGGCCACCCTCCGCGGGTGGGGGCACGAGGTCACGGTCGCCCGGGACGGGCTGGCCGCCTGGGACATCCTCCGGCGGGAGGACCGGCCGAAGCTGGCGGTGATCGACTGGATGATGCCCGGGCTGGAGGGGCCGGAGGTCTGTCGGCGGGCCCGGGCCCTCGGCCGGGCCGTCCCGACGTACCTGATCCTCTTGACCGCGAAGGACCAGACGGACGACGTGGTGGCCGGGCTGGAGAGTGGGGCCGACGACTACGTGACCAAGCCGTTCGACCGGCAGGAGCTGCGGAGCCGGCTGCGGGTCGGGGAGCGGATGGTGGCCCTCCACCAGGGTCTGGCCGACCGGGTCCGGGAGCTGGAGACCGCCCTCGGGCAGGTCAAGCAGCTCAAGGGGCTGTTGCCGATCTGCTCGTACTGCAAGAAGGTCCGGGACGACCGGAACTACTGGCAGCGGGTGGAGACGTACATCGCCGCCCACTCGGCCGCCCGCTTCAGCCACGGCATCTGCCCGGACTGCTGGAAGGACGTGATCGAGCCGGACCTGGCCGCCCGGGTCGGGGACGGGACGGTCGACCCCCGCGACCTGTAGGGGAATGCCGAATTCCGAATGACCCACCAATGACCAAGGAAGACACAGGCCGTTCCCTGTCTTCCTTGGTCATTGGTGGGTCATTCGGAATTCGGCATTCCCCCGAAGGGGCAGGCCCCCTCTCGCCGGCTCGTTCCCTACCCTAACCCCCGTCCCGTCGGGAGGGGGTTCGCCGTGCCGGTGCCGTTCGACCCGCCGGCCGCCGGCGACATCCTGTCCGCCATGATCACCCCGGCCGTGCTCATCTCGGCGTCCGGGACGCTCGTGCTGTCCACCACCAACCGGCTCGGGCGGATCGTCGACCGGGTGCGGGCCCTGAACGAGCAGGCCGAGACCCTGCCGCCGTGGGACCCGTCGGACGAGGACGCCCAGGCCAAGCGGGCCCTGATCGCCGACCAGATCGCCCACCAGGCCCGGCGGGTCACCGGCCTCCAGTGGGCCGTCATCACCCTCTACTCGGCCATCGGGCTGCTGGTCGGGTGCAGCCTGGCCATCGGGCTGACGGCCGCGGCGACGGGGTGGCTGGTGTGGGTCCCGGTCGGGCTCGGGCTGCTCGGGTCGGCGGCCCTGCTGGTGGCCGCGGTGTTCCTGGTCCGGGACGCCCGGCTGGCGGTCCGCTCGACCCTGGCCGAGATGGACTACATCAGGCGGATGGTGGCCCGCCGGACCGGGGCCCCGCTACCCCACCCGCAGGGCGAGAAGCCGGCCCCCGGCCCGAAGCCGGCCCCGGATGCCGGGGCCGCCCCCGCGGCGTAAACCACCCCCCTCACGAGCGGGGGATGCCTGTGTCCGAGTTGGTGCGGTTCTCGGTGTCGCTGGAGAAGGACCTGCTCGACCGGTTCGACCGGTTCTGCGAGGACGGCCGGTTCGCCACCCGGAGCGAGGCCGTCCGGCAGCTCCTGCGGGAGCGGCTGACGGCGACCGCCTGGGCGGCCGACGCCGCCGACGTGGCGGCCAGCCTGACCCTGGTGTACGACCACCACAAGACCCGGCTGACGGACAAGATGCTGGACCTCCAGCACGCCCACGCCGACCGGGTCGTCTCCAGCATGCACGTCCACCTCGACCACGCCCTGTGCCTGGAGGTGATCGTCCTCCGCGGCCCGGCCGGGGAACTCCAGACGCTGGCGTCCGAGCTGAGCGGGCTGAAGGGCATCCACCAGGCCCAGCTCGTCGTCGCCCGGGCCGCCGACGGCGATCCGCACGGGCACGACCACCCGCACGGCCACGCACACCCGCATTCGTAGGGCCGGCTGTGCCGGCCCTACTTGAGGGCCGCCGCCACGATCTGCTGGGCCTCGTCCACAATGCGTTGGAGGTGGTTCGGCCCCCGGAAGCTCTCGGCGTACACCTTGTACACGTCCTCGGTCCCGGACGGCCGGGCCGCGAACCAGCCGTTCTCGGCCACCACCTTCAACCCGCCGATGGCGGCGCCGTTGCCGGGGGCCTTCGTGAGCTTCTGGCGGATCGGCTCGCCGGCCAGCTCCGACGCGGTCACGTTCTCCGGCGATAGCTTCGACAGTTTGGCCTTCTGCTCGGGCGTGGCCGCGGCGTCGATCCGGGTGTAGCTCGGCATCCCGTACCTCGCGGCGAGTTGCTGGAAGTGCTCGCCCGGGTCCTTGCCGGTCACGGCCGTGATCTCGGCCGCCAGCAGGTCCATGATCGGGCCGTCCTTGTCGGTGGTCCAGACCGTCCCGTCCCGGCGGAGGAAGCTGGCCCCGGCGCTCTCCTCCCCGCCGAACGCGATCGTCCCGTCGAACAGCCCCGGGGCGAACCACTTGAACCCGACCGGCACCTCGACCAGCTTCCGCCCGCGGCCGTTCACCACCCGGTCGATGAGGCTGCTCGACACGAGCGTCTTGCCGATCCCGGCCGAGGCCGGCCACTGCGGGCGGTGTTGCAACAGGTAGTCGATGGCCACCGCGAGGTAGTGGTTCGGGTTCATCAGCCCCGCGGACGGCGTGACGATCCCGTGCCGGTCGGCGTCCGGGTCGTTGCCGAACGCCACCCGGAAGCGGTCCTTCAGGCCGACGAGGCTTGCCATCGCGTAGGGGCTGGAGCAGTCCATGCGAATCTTGCCGTCGTGGTCGACGGTCATGAACCCGAACGTCGGGTCGAGCTTCGGGTTCACGTTGGTCAGGTCGAGGTCGTAGGTCTCGGCGATCGGCTGCCAGTACGGGAGCGACGCCCCGCCGAGCGGGTCGACGCCGAGCTTCAGGCCCGCGGCCTTGACGGCGTCGAGGTCCACCACGTTCCGGAGGTCGGCGACGTAGGGGCGGATGAGGTCCTGTTGGCGGGTGGTCGAAGCCTTCAGCGCCTGCTCATACGGAACCCGCTTCACGTCCCGGTTGCCGCCTCGGAGCAATGCGTTGGCCCGGTCCTGGACCCATTTGGTGATGTCGGTGTCGGCCGGGCCGCCGTTGGGCGGGTTGTACTTGAACCCGCCGTCGGCCGGGGGGTTGTGCGACGGCGTAATGACGATCCCGTCGGCGAGTCCGGCCGACCGGCCGCGGTTGTGCGTCAGGATGGCGTGCGACACCACCGGCGTCGGGGTGACGCCGTCGCTCGCGGCGATGATCGTGTCCACGCCGTTGGCGGCCAGCACTTCGAGGGCCGTCCGCTGGGCCGGGCCGCTGGCCGCGTGGGTGTCCTTGCCCATCACGAGCGGGCCGGTGATGCCCTTCGACGCCCGGTACTCGCAGATGGCCTGGGTGATGGCCAGGATGTGGGCTTCGGTGAACGTCGCGTCGAACGGCGTGCCGCGGTGGCCGCTGGTGCCGAACGCCACGAGCTGCCGGGGGTCGCCAACGTCGGGCGTCTTCTCGTAGTAGTCGCGTTCGAGCTTGGCCGGGTCGATGAGCAGGCCGGCCGGGGCCGGCTTGCCGGCCAGGGGTGACAGGGCCATTACACTCCTCCGCGGTCGGGTCGGACCGTCGGGGGTGTTGTACGAGTCGGCCGCCGGCTACAGGATGTGAAGGTCGTGGAGGACGACCGCCAGCCCGCCCGGCCGCCGGAGAAAGCGGAAGTGCGCGGTCAACTCGCTCCAGGACCCGTTGAGTGGGACATCGTACTCGACCCACCACCCCGCCCCGTCGGTGAAGTCGCCGACCTCGGCGTCCAGCGTACCGTTGGTCGTATCCGGGTGGGTGAACCGCGGCCCTTCAGGGTGCTCGGCGCGGAACCGGCACCCCGGTCGGTAGGCCAAGTCGAGAGCCGAGCGGATCGCGTCCGGCGTCCACCGGACGCCGTCCGCCTCGTCGAGCAGGTCGCACGCTTCGTTCCACCGACCGGCTGCAAGGAGGCGAAACCATCCGCGGACGACGCCCAGCAGCTCGGCCGGGTCCGAGGGTTCCGGGATCATGTGATGTCCAGCCGCGGTTTCGCCTGACCTGTTACCGCTGGTAGCACGGGGCGCCGGCTCCGCCGGCTCGGTCCGGGGTGGCGAACCGGGTGCCCGACCGCGGGAGGACCTGCTCGGTCGTGTCGGTCCCCGGCGGCAGCTCCCGCCACGGCCCGCCCTCGCCGGCGAACCGGCCGATCCCCCGGCCCAGGTCGAACAGCCGCTGCTGGTCCTCGTCCGACAGCCCCAGGGCCCCCCCACCGCCCATGTCGTACTCCTGCGGGATGGCGGTGTGGCGGAAGTTCACCCCGGTGGCCAGGCAGTTCAGGTAGATGCGGTACAGCTCGTCCCGGGTCTTGCCGTAGATCACCGACCGGTACGTCGCCCCGAGGAGCGGGCCGACCCGCGGGCGGACGCACGACGGCTCGGCGTACATCTTCCCGTTGTTCACCAGGTAGAGGGTCGACCCGGCCGGGGCGACCCCGCCGGGCAGCCCGTTCATCCGGTTCAGGTCGGCCACCATGAACGCCCGGAAGAACACCTCGTCGCTCGCCCCGCCGTCGACGTGCAACTCCTCGTACCGCCGGCCGTCCACCTCGACCGGCAGCCGGACCGGCGGGAACGCCCCGGGGATGGAACTCGACGCCAGCAGGACCTTGTGGAACAGCTCCATCGACTCCCGGGTACCCTGCGACGCGATCGCCCCCATGTCCCAGATGACCAGCCGGCGGGTGTCCAGGTTGGTCGTCCCGACGTACAGCCGGCGGCCGGCGGCGTGGGCGGCCGCCACCTCGGCCAGCACCTGGGGGGTGTACGCCCGCTCGATCCGCCGCTCGATCGGGCCGGTGTTGAACAGGGCCCCGGCGAACGGGACGGTCGCGATCAGCCGGAGCCGGAGCAGGTCCGACCGGCTGACCCCCACCACCTCGTCGTGCAGGAGGTCGTCGTACTGCGGCCCGAGGAACAGGAAGACGGCGATCAGGCTGCCGACGCTGATCCCGGTGACCACGTCGAACTGCGGGCGGGTGCCGGTGTCGGTCCAGCCGGCCCCGATCCCGGCCCCGAACGCCCCGTACAGCCCGCCGCCGGACAGGGCGAGGAAGTGGTACGGCCGGGCCCCGGCCGGCTGCAGGGCGGCGGTCCGGGCCCGGACGGTGTCGTCCACGTCGCGGATCAGCCCCGGGGAGGCCGGGGCGTGGTCGTCCGGCCCGGCCGACAGGTCGACGAGGTTCCGCTTGGTGCTCAGCTCGGTCGGGACGCACTTCCGGGGCAGGCAGGCCGGGACCGCCAGGAGCACGGCGGCCGCCGCGACCACGAGCAGATGGCGGGCCCGCATGATCCCCCCGTACCGTACACCCGCCGCCCCCGCCGCGGCCGGTCGAACCCGTTCATCATCGGCAGCCGGGCGCGGGCCGCATCACCCGCACCGACCGAAAGGCCGCCGGTGTAAGCCCGACTCGCCCCGGCCGGTATCCGTGCGTACCCTAGCCCGGTCCAGTCCCGCCCGGAGGCGCCGGTGAGCGAGCAGAACCTTCCCGACCGGCTCGACGTGGTGGCCGTCGCCCCGCACCCGGACGACCTGGAAATCCTCTGCGGCGGGACCCTGGCGAAGCTGGTCAAGCAGGGGTACAAGGTCGGCATCTTCGACCTGGCCAGCGGCGAGCCGACCCCCCGCGGCGACCCCGAGACCCGCAAGAAGGAGGCCGAGGAGGCCCGGCGGATTCTGGGCGTCCCGGTCCGGATCAACATCGACATCCCGAACCGGGTGATGATGGACGGGCCGGAGGCCCGGTACAAGCTGGCCACCGAGTTCCGCCGCTACCGCCCGGGGATCATCATCGTCGCCGCCGGCCGGACCCCGGCCGCCTCCCCGGACCACCACCAGGGGCACCTGATCGGCGAGGCCGCCCGGTTCTACTCGCAACTGACCAAGTGGGACGACCGGTTCGGCGGGACGGCCCCGTACCGGGTCCCGCACCTCGTCTACGTCCCGTACCCGTTCGACGCCGAGGCCCGGCACTGGCACAGCACGTTCGTGGTCGACATCTCGGAGACGATCGACCAGAAGATGGAGGCGATCCGGGCCTACCGGTCGCAGTTCGACGACGAGCGGTTCGCCCGGGTCAAGCACATGGT
>JAIEQO010000695.1 GCA_019747655.1 Gemmataceae bacterium
CACCGTCAGGGCCGCCAGCCGGCCGAGGTACGGCGACCGGAAGGCGGCGTCCAGGCAGCCGCCGAGGTCGAGCAGGTGGAGGTGGCGGACCGGCCCGGCGGCGAACAGCCGGGCGGCGTGGCGGGCGAACGCCCGGGCCGGCACCCGGACCTCGTCGGCGAACCCGCGGCGGAACTCGATGCCGGTGGCCAGCCCGCGGAACGGTGCCGACCAGTCGGCCCGGTAGCGGGCGAGCAGGGCTTGCTCGGCAGCAACGAGGTCGGGCCGCTGTGGGTCGTCGGCCGGCAGCCCGGCCAGGGCGATCTGGACGCGGATGAAGGCCGCCCGGTCGGCGGCCGGGCCGTCCTGTTCGTCCAGCCAGTCGGCGAAAATGAGTCGGGGGCCGTCGTCGTCCGGGTACGCCCGGACACGGCGGAGGAACGGCTCGTCGTCGGTCCCCATCCCCCGAGCGTAGTACACCCACCCGGGCGAAAAAAAGTTGGGTCCATGTCTAGACTAAGTCATTGACTTAGCCTAAGCTAATTTATGGCTTCGTCGACACTCTGAATCGTACTTAGGAGGGGCGTGCATTATGACCATTCCTCGTCGGCGGATCGGCTTCACGTTGATCGAGTTGCTGGTGGTGATCGCCATCATCGCCGTCCTCGTGGGCCTGCTGCTGCCCGCGGTCCAGAAGGTCCGGGAGGCCGCCGCCCGGACGAAGTGCCTGAACAACCTCCACCAAGTTGGCCTCGGGCTGCACAACTACCACTCGGCCTACGGCCACTTCCCGCCCGGGTTCTCGGCCGCCACCAAGCCGGCGACCGCCCTCCAGGAGTCGGACTTCGGCCCCGGGTGGAGCCTCTTCTACCACATCCTGCCCTACGTCGAGCAGGAGAACCTCCACAGCAGCATCAACCAGAAACTCCCGATCCTCGACCCGGCCAACAAGGCCGGGCGGGAGACCATGGTGCCGATCTACGTCTGCCCGAGCGACGGCCCCCCGCGGCTGATCGACATCACCGACTCGGGGGGCACCACCTGGACCCCGCCGAACACCTTCTCCTACCCGCCGCCCTCGAGCCCGCTCACCGTCCTTGGGCAGGCGAGCGTGTCGAGCTACGCCGGGTGCCTGGGGACGCTCGGGTACGAGGAGCAGCCGTACACCGGGGTGTTCCACCGGAACAGCCGGGTGCGGGTGGAGGACATCACCGACGGGTCGAGCAGCACGGTCGGGGTGGGCGAGCGGACCAGCCGGTTCTCGGCGAACAGTTGGGTCGGCCCGGCCTGGCAGCAGGAGACGGTGTACGCCCCGTCCGCCCCGAAGTACGACCCGGCCCAGCCGAGCTTCCGGTGCCGGGCCACCCCGACGGCGGTGCTGGTCCACGTCCGCATCACCTCGCTCCAGCCGAACCACCCGGACAACAGCCCGGGCAGCTTCTTCTCCAGCCACACCGGCGGGGCCCAGTTCCTGAACATGGACGGGTCGGGCCGGTTCATCTCGTCCACGGTGAGCATCGAGAGCTACCGCGCCCTGTGCAGCCGCAACGGCGGCGAAGTGATCCCCGGCGACTACTAACCGATCCCCCTCCTGTCCTCTTCCGGAAAGGTCACGAGCATGAACGTCGAGACGCCCACGTCTGCTCCCGGTCGGGTACGCGGCCGGGTTGCCGGCATCGGGCTGTTGGTGACGGCGGCCGTCGCGGCGGCGGCGGCGGTGGTCGAACCCCCGCACGCCGCCGCGGGGCCGCCGGCGGCCGGGGACACGAACTTCGGCGACCCGCTGCCCGGACTGACGGCCGACCAACTGGCCCGGTTCCACGCCGGCAAGGCGGCGTTCGAGGAGGTGGAGGGGGCGGCCGACGGGCTCGGGCCGGTGTTCAACGGGGCGTCGTGCGCCGAGTGCCACAACGGGGAGGCCACCGGCGGCGGGAGCGGCACCCTCTCGACCCGGATCGGGGCGGTCGTCGACGGCCGGTTCGACCCGCTCGTGCGGTTCGGCGGGCCGACCATCCAGACGAAAGGTATCCTCGGGCTGGAGGGGTTCGAGTACGCCGGGGAGGTCGTCCCGCCGGAGGCCACCGTCGTCGCCCGGCGGCGGTCGCCGCCGCTGTTCGGGCTGGGGCTGGTGGACGCCGTCCCGGACGACGCCTTCCGGGAATTGGCCCGCGACCAGCGGGACCGCCACCCCGACACCGCCGGCCGGCCGAACCTCGTCCCGGACCTCCGGACCGGCAAGCGGGTCGTCGGGCGGTTCGGGTGGAAGGCCGGTCTGGGCGGCCTCTTCGACTTCGCCGCCGACGCCTACAAGGACGAGATGGGGATCACGGCGCCCGGGTTCGTCCGCACCCCCGACGGCCGGACGATCGGCGAGGAGAACGCCCCCCAGGGGCGGGCCGACCTCCTCCGGTTCAACCCGGCCGAGAGCCCGAACGAGCCGGACGTCGAGGACATCGTCCTGTTCACCGACTTCATGACGTTCCTCGCCCCGCCCCCACGGGGGGAGGTGACCGCCCGGGTCCGGGCGGGGGAGACCGTGTTCCGTCAGATCGGGTGCGCCGACTGCCACGTGCCGACGCTCCGGACCGGCCGGCACGAGGTCAAGGCCCTGGACCGGGTGAAGTTCCACCCGTATTCGGACTTCCTGCTGCACGACATGGGGGCGCTGGGGGACGGGATCGAGGACGGCCGCGGCCGGGGTTCGGAGATGCGGACGGCCCCGCTGTGGGGGCTGTTGACCCAGCCGGCGTACCTGCACGACGGGCGGGCGAAGACGGTCGAGGCCGCGATCCTGCTCCACGACGGGCAGGGGCGGGGTGCTCGGGACCGCTACCGTGACCTCCCCCCGGCCAAGAAGCGAGTCCTGTCAGCCTTCCTGAACTCGCTCTGACCGGCCCGGCCGGCCGCGGCTGCTGGGTAGTCGAGGCGGTCTTGGCCCCGGCCGGTAACTGACGTTGGCCCAGTCCGGCGGATCGGGTACACCCTTTCACGGTCGTCCCCCCGTGGAGGTGGTTCCATGCCCGGGTTCACGGTTTCGCAGACGGTCGCCGCCCCGCCGGCCGAGACGTTCGCGGTGTTTTCCGACCTGGACCACGCCGCCGGCCGGATCGCCGAGATCGTCCGCATCGAGAAGCTGACCCCCGGCCCGGTCGGGGTCGGGACCCGGTTCAAGGAGACCCGGGTGATGTTCGGGCGGGAGGCGACCGAGACGTTCGAGTTCACCGAGTACACCCCCGGCGTGGCCTACGCCTTCGTGGGGGTCAACTGCGGGGTGGAGTACCGGTGCCGGTTCGCCTTCGCCCCCGAGGGGGCCGGCACCCGGGTGGACGTGACCTTTCGGACCCGGGCCCTGAACCTGTGGGCCAAGCTGTTCACCCCGCTGGCGTACCTGATGCGGGGGATGATGCGGCGGTGCATGGCCCGCGACCTGGACCAGCTCCGGGCGGCGGCCGAAGCCCGCCGGCAGGCGGCGTGAGGCACGGTTTGAAAGGCGGGCACGCGGATGACGCGGATTTGAGGACGCAGCGAACACGCGGATCAATCGAAATTTCTGAACTCGGTCTGATCCGCGTTCATCCGCGCTGGAATCCGCGTCATCCGCGTGCCCGCCTTTCGTTTTCCCTACCCTTCGGCTCCCTTCACTTCCCGGCCGGCCGCGGGTAAGCTGTTGCCCATCTCTCCGCCCCGCACCCGCCGACCCGCGAGCCCGCCATGACCGACCGGACCGACCCCGGGGACGCCCCCGCCGGGACGCCCGAGCACCAGCCGTTCGTCCCGCCCGGGCAGTCGCCGCCGGAGTTCACCCTCCCGGCCGTCGTCGCCGGCACGGCCCTCGGCGTGTTGTTCGGGGCGTCGTCGCTCTACCTGGTCCTGAAGGTCGGGCTGACGGTGTCGGCGTCGGTCCCGATCGCGGTGTTGTCGATCACCCTGTTCCGGGCGTTCTCGAAGGCGTTCAACGTCCGCAACACCACCATCCTGGAGAACAACGTCGTCCAGACCGCCGGCAGCGCCGGCGAGTCGATCGCGTTCGGGGTCGGGGTGACGATGCCGGCCCTGCTGCTGCTCGGGTTCGAGATGGACCCGGTCCGGGTGATGACGGTGTCGGTCCTGGGGGCGGTCCTCGGCATTCTGATGATGATTCCGCTCCGCCGGGCGTTCGTGGTCAAGCAGCACGGCAAGCTGATCTACCCCGAGGGGACGGCCTGCGCCGAGGTGCTGGTGGCCGGCGAGAAGGGCGGGGCGACGGCCAAGATGGTGTTCGTCGGGTTCGGGATCGCGTTCGCCTACAAGCTGCTGTCGGCCGCCGGCAAGCTGTGGGCGACCGAGCCGGCGGCCAAGCTGTACGCGGTGGACGAGGCGACCGGGGCCAAGTCCGGGCTCAAGGGCGGGCAGGTGGCCGGGGAGCTGTCCCCGGAGCTGCTCGGGGTCGGGTTCCTGATCGGCCCGCGGATCGCCTCGCTGATGATGGCCGGGGCGGTCCTGTCGTACTTCGTGATCGGCCCGGCCATCGCCACCTTCGGGGAGACGGCGTCCGAGCCGCTGGCCCCGGCGACCCGCCAGGTCGGGGACGGGCCGGCGTTCCTGGCGGCCGGCGGCGGGCCGGCGGTGGTGGCCGTCGAGAAGGCCCGGGACGCCGACCCGGGGCTGATCCGGAACATGGACCCGGACGCCCTGAAGGGGAACTACCTGCGGTACATCGGGGCCGGGGCGGTGGCCGCGGCCGGGATCATCGGCATGTGCCGGGCGCTGCCGCTCATCCTGGCGTCGATCACCGGCGGGCTGCGGGACCTGCGGGCCAGCCGGGTCGGCAACGGGAGCGGCGGAGGTGGGACCCTACGGACCGACCGGGACATGCCGATGTCGGCCGTCCTGTGGGGGAGCCTGGCCCTGGTGGTGGCGATGGCCGCGGTCCCGCAGCTCGGCCTCGGGCTGTCCCCGGCCGGGCTGCTCGGCGGCGGCATGATCCTGCTGTTCGGGTTCCTGTTCGTGACGGTGTCCAGCCGGCTGACCGGCGAGGTCGGGTCGTCGTCCAACCCGATCAGCGGGATGACCATCGCCACCCTGCTCTTGGTCTGCCTGATCTTCTTCGTCCTCGGCCGGACCGGCACCGACGCCATGCTGACCGCCCTGACCATCGCGGCGGTGGTGTGCATCGCGTCGTCCAACGGCGGGACCACCTCCCAGGACCTGAAGACCGGGTTCCTGGTCGGGGCCACCCCGGTCAAGCAGCAGTGGGCGATCCTCATCGGGGCGGTGGTGTCGGCCCTGGTGATCGGGCTGACCATGCTCGCCCTGAACGAGGTCGGGACGCACTACACGAAGAAGGGGTTCCCGGCCGACGCCCGGCTGGCCGTCCCGGCCGACGCCCCGCGGGAGTCGCCCGGCGTCCCGTACGCCTCCGACTCGGGCGAGTACCGGGTGGTCCACGTCCGCCGGGGCGACTACCCGGACGTCAAGCCGGGCCGGTACTTGGTCCACGAGGACGGCGCGATCGCCTACCGGGCGGACGTGCCGATCAGCCGGGAGGCGAAGGAGATGGACGACGGGGCCGAGGCCCCGAAGGCGTTCACCGCCCCGCAACCGCACCTGTTCGCCAACATCATCCGCGGCATCCTCGGCGGGACGCTGGAATGGAACCTGGTCGTCATCGGGGCGCTGATCGCCATCGCCCTGGAATTATGCGGGGTCGGGGCCTTGCCGGTGGCCGTCGGCATGTACATCCCGCTCGGGGCGACGACGCCGATCTTCCTCGGCGGGCTGGTCCGGCTCTTGGCCAACCGGCTCCGCGGCGGCGGGGGCGACTCGGACACCAGCCCGGGGGTCCTCCTGGCCAGCGGGTACATCGCCGGCGGGACGCTGTGCGGGCTGCTGATCGCGTTCGCCGCCTTCTCGGCCGACCTGACGGCCGCCCTGAACGTCGGGTTGCACCTGTTCGGGGAGGCGCTCCCGTCGGGCAAGGTCGAGTGGAAGCCGGACGAGCTGCTGTGGACGAAGCGGCTGGCGCTCGGGATGTTCGTCCTGCTCGGGGCGGTCCTGCTGTGGGTCGGCAGTCGGAAGGACGCCCCGGACGACCGCCCGGCGGGGTACAATCCGGGTGACGCCCGGCCGGGGGACGTGGAATGACGCCGAAGGTGGACGAGACGCTGACGCCCACGGACCACCCGCTGATCGGGCTGGACGCCCGCGGCCGGCCGCGGGTCCGGGGGGTCCACGCCCGGGTCACCCAGATCGTCATGCCGATGGCCGCGGCCCCCGGGGAGACGCCCGAGCAGTTCTGCGAGCACTACCCGCACCTGACGCCCGACGACGTGCGGGCGGCCCTCGCCTATTACGCCGCCCACAAGGCCGAGGTGGACGAGGAGTATCGGCAGGAGCGGGAGGAGGAGGAACGGCTAAGGCAGTTGCACGAGAGCACCCCGGCTTCTCGGGAGTGGCGGGCCAAGATGTGGCGGCTCAAGACCGAGCGGGAACGGTCGTCGTGAGCGTCGCCTTCTACGCCGACCAGAACGTCCCGTGGCCGGTCGTCGCCGGCCTCCGCCGCCGCGGGGTGAACGTCCTGACCGCCCAGGGGGTTGGGCACCACCGGGCCGGCGATCCGGCCGTCCTCGACCGGGCTGGTGGTCTCGGCCGGGTGCTCGTGACGTGTGACAAAGACTTTGAGATCGAGGGGCACGCCCGTCAGGCGACCGGGCGATGGTTCGTCGGCGTGCTAAAGGCGGTCCAGAACGACATGCACCACCGGCCTGGGAGGTACGTCGACGACCTGGAGCTGATCGCGCAGGCCGCCGAACCGGTCGACTACGAGAACCGGGTCGAGTACCTCCCCCTGCGGCCGCCCTAGCGGCGGGCCGGGCCGGGCGGCTTCTGCATCACCTCGGCCGCCCGCCGCTGGAACTTGGCCATCTGCTCCCGCAAGCCGGCGTCGCCCCGCTGGAGCAGCTCCAGCTCGTGCTGGATCTCGCCGTGCAGCCGCTTCAGCTCGGTCTCCTGCCGGGCCAAGAGGGCCCGCTCCCGGGCCATCCCGACCTCCATCTCCCGCATCTGCTTCTCCAGCCCCTCCTCGTCCTCCCGGAGCTGCCGCCGGTCGTCGTCTACCCGCCGGCGGTCCTGGGCCACCTTGGCCGCCTCCCGCTCCAGCTCGTCGGCCCACTCCTCCAGCTCGCCACGGGTCTTCGGGGCCGGCGGGGGCGGGGCCAACTCCCCCCGGGCGATCTGCTCCTCGATCGCCCCGAGCTGGCCGCTCAGCTCCTCCACCTGGGCGTCCCGGGTCTCCAGGGCGGCCCGCAACTCGGCCTCGGCGGCGGTCGCCTTCCCCTCGACCTCGCTCGCGTCCTGGAGTAGGAGCTTCATCTCCTCCAAGAGGTTCCGCAGCTCGCGGTTCTCGGCCCGCAGCCGCTGGATCTCGGCCATCGGGGTGTCGTCGACCGGCAACCGGCCGAACCCGTCCCCCAGCCCGGCGAGCTGGGACAGGGCCCCGGCGATGGCGCTGGTCGCGTCCGGGGCCCCGAGCCGGCCGTTCGGGGCGGCCGCCGGGCGGCGGGCCGCAGGCGG
>JAIEQO010000956.1 GCA_019747655.1 Gemmataceae bacterium
GCGTCCGTGCCCCGGTCGGTGGTCGAATCCGGCCTAAACCCTTACCCGAACAACCCCAACAACGTCAACAGGGCCTAGTGAGTTAGGCCGCGAGGCTCCGGCTGCTGGTGGCGATGGGGTCAGGCGGAAGTCGCACCACAACTTCGTGTTCAAGCCTCGCAGCGTTCGCCGGGTTAGGCTGCGGGGCCGCGTTAGGCAGCGAACCGACTCGCAGCCTAGTCCTAAGTTCGGCGGCGGAGGTGACTCGGCCGTGATCGACTTCACCAAACGCCACGCCATCTTGGTGCTGGCCGGCACGCTCCTCGCGGGCGACTCGGCGTTCGCCTCCGCTCCGTTCTACGTCCCGCTGGGGGCGATGGTGGCGGAGGCGGAGGCCGTCGCGGTCGTGCGCATCGAGAAGATCGAGGAGATCCCGCGGCCCCAGGGCCTGCCGCACGTTTGGTATCCGAATCGGACCTTCACCGTTCGTCCGACGGATGTCGTGCGCGGCACACTGCCCGAGTCGTTCACGATCCGCGCGGGGGTGGACCGGCACACGAACCCCTCGGCGAAGGCCGGCGCCGCGGCCCTGGTTTTCCTCTCCGCCACCAAGGCCGGACCGGACGGCGACCTGCCCGCTTACGAGGCCGCACAGGGGGTCCGGGTGATCGCCGACCTGATCCCGGACGGGGACGAGAAGGCCCAAGCGGCCGCACGGGACGCCCTGGTCGCCGCCGTGAAGGCGAGCCGGCCCACGTCCCAGCACGGCCGGCTGTGGGACCCGTCGCTGACCGATGCCGCGATGGGACCGCTGCTCAAGCTGCTGGAATCGGCCGACCCGCTCGTCCGCCGCTGGGTGCTCGCGCGGGGCCTGGATTACGTACACGTCACGCCCGACCTGGGCGAGCGGCTCGTCGCGCTATTGGAGGACAAGGACGCCGAAGTCGCCGCGACCGCCGCCCTGACCCTCGCCCATAAAAACCAGCGGTCCTCCGCGGCGGCGTTGCAGGCCTACCGGAAGCGCATCCCTGCCGGCAAGGCGTTCGAGTACCGCGCGAACGAGGTGCGCGGCACGCTTCAGTATTGGAAGGTCCTTGGGCGCGTCGACGCGATGCCGGGGGCGCTGGCGGGACGGGTCGCGGCCGTGGTGACGGACCGACACACGCGGGTCGTCCCGGTGTCCCTCGACTTGCGACTCGACAAGGACGGCGTTCGGCTCGAACAGCCGAGCGGCGCGGTCTTCTCCGACGCCGTCCTGCGCGACCTGCGCGAGCGGTTCGAGGGGCTGCCCGCCGAGTTGGAGACGTTACCGCTTCGGGTCACGCTGTACGTGTATCGCGACAACGGCGTTGTCACCTGGGGCGGGGACTGGCATCGGTAGGTCGGTCCGTCGGCCGCCTACCGCATTCGTCGCGCGGGGTGACACGTTCCGCGGCGCACGAACGGTGCGGATTACCGATCCGGTCGCAAGTCGGGGAGCGGTTCCGACGGCGGCCCGTATGCCGCAGAACCCGCCGCTGCACCGGACTGGGCCGGGGTGAATTGAGTGAGAGTACGTGCCTGACCCACCGGCCCGGCCGGTGAGCAGGTCGTTCAGGCGGGGGGTGGTCCCCCGTGGTTGTGAGTTCCGGGGGTTGCTGCGTGAAGTTCTCTGACCGCGCCCCGTCGGGGAAGTGGGCGGCGTTGAAGCGCGACGGCGCGGTCATCGCCGGGGTGTGGTTCAAGCCGGACGGCGACCCGCACGCCCTGTCCTTTCGGGTTCCCCAAGCCCGGCCCGAGACGGCCGACCTTCGCGGCCGGCTCACGCTCGAAACCCTCCTGAAGGCCGTTGCCGTCTCCGCCGAGGAAGTCGAGTCGTGGCGGGTCGGGGATGAGCCCGACGCCGGCACGGACGCCGACCGAACCGAACTGAACCGTCCTCTGCCGGACGTTCCCGACCTCACCGTCCACGTCCGGCTGAAGCCGCCGGCCGAAGCGGCGGTCGCCCCGATCGAGCGGTCGGACGAGGACGTGCCGCTCGAAAAGTGGCAGGACCTCGAAGCCCGGTGGAAGGCCGTCCTGGCCCTGGAGGCCGGCATCACCTCGCTCCGGATGAGCATCGAGGGCCTCCGGGCCGAGCTGGAGCGGGAGTTCCGGCGGTCACTGAACCTGGAGGAGAAGAACTACGCCCTCCAGTCCGACGTTGCCCAGTGGACCCGGGCCAAGAGCCGCGTTCACTTCGCCCTGCCGAAGATGCGGGAGTTCGTCCACCGGGCCACCTGGGCGACGGCCACCCCCGAGCGGAAGCGGCTCGAAGACATCGTCAAGAACCACATCGAGCCGCGGGTGCCGTTCGCCGGGGTCAACCGGTTCTACGAAGAGTTGGAACACCTGCAAAAGGACCGCCAGGTGTTAACCGCCACCGGCAACGCCGTCTACCAGGAGGGGCGGGGGCTCGCCGCCGAGATCCAGCGGGCCCTCGGTACGCTCCAGCGGAACGCCACGGACCGGGCCCGGGCCAGGCGGAGCAACGCCCGGGAGAAGGGGAAGTTTTTCTGACCGCGGCCCGGCTGATCCGCGATCCGGTCCGCACATTCGCCTCGCGCGGCGGTATCATGAACCTGTCCGCCACCGCACCCGCCAGCCCACGCCCCGGCTGACGCCATGCCCAAGAAGAAGAGGAAGTCAGGGTTGAGCGGCAAGGAGGCGGCCGACGACGTGCCGAGCTGGGCCGAGGGCGAGCGACCGCTGACGACCGAGGCTGGCCGCGACTTCGCCAGGCGGTTGCTCGACGACAAGTACGGGGCGGGGAACTACCCGACCGGGCCCGGCAGCGAGTTCAGCAAGATCAAGAAGTGGGGCGACCGGGCGTTCGAGTGACGACCGGGGGAGGGCGGGCGATGGCGACCGTATTCGTGCTGCAACACATCCACGAGACGGCCGACGGGGCCGACGATGTCAAGTTCGTGGGCGTGTACTCCTCCCGCCAGAAGGCCCAGGAGGCGGTGCGGCGGCTGGCCGCGGCGCCCGGGTTCGCGGACGCCCCGGACGGGTTCCACGTCGACGAGTATCGCGTCGACCACGACCAGTGGGCCGAGGGCTACGTCACGGCCGCCGGCGCGTAACGAGACACCGAACCGGGATACCATCCATGCTCCTCCGTGTTCCCGCCGCCGTCGCCCTCCTCGCCTTCGTGCCGGCGTCGGCCCCGGCCGCCGACCCGCTGGCCGACGTGTGCGAGAAGGTCAACGGCAAGCTCGTCAAGGTGTTCGGGGCCGGCGGGTTCTCCCGGCTGAACAACTTCGCCACCGGCGTCCTCGTCTCCCCGGACGGCCACGTCCTGACCGCCGCCGGCCCGCTCCTGGACACCGCCGACCTGGCCGTCCACCTGTACGACGGCCGGCGGATGAAGGCCGAGGTGCTGGCCGTCGAGCCGTACCTGGACATGGCCGTCCTGCGGATCAAGGTCGAGGGGAAGAAGAACGGCGATCCGACCGGGCTCGACCTCCCGTACTTCGACTTCGCCACCGCCGCCGCCCGCCCCCCGGCCAAGCCGGCCGACTGGGTCCTCGGGTTCACCAACCAGTACGAGATCGCCCTGCGGGACGAGCCGCTGTCCGCCCAGCGGGGGGTGATCGCCGCCCTGGCCAAGCTGTCCGGCCGGCAGGGGGTGTTCGACTTCCCGTACACCGGCGACGTGTACGTCGTCGACGCCATCACCAACAACCCCGGGGCCGCCGGCGGGGCCCTCACCGACCGCTCCGGCAACCTCCTCGGGGTCATCGGCCGGGAGCTGAAGAACACCCAGACCAACACGTTCATCAACTATGCCATCCCGGTCGCGGCCAAGGTGTCGGTGACGGTGCGGGTCAAGGCCGACGGCAAGGACGAGGACAAGACGCTCAACCTCAGCCTGCCGGAGTTCGTGGCCAAGGGGATGAAGGGCGAGTACAAGGCCGTCCAGGGCGAGCGGCCACTCCTCGGTGAGGGCGGCTGGACCGGCATCGTCTTCGTTCCGAACGTGCTGGCCCGGACGCCGGCCTATATCGAGGGCGTCGTCCCGGACTCGCCGGCGGCGAAGGCCGGGCTCAAGCCGGACGACCTCGTCAGCTTCATCGACGGCGAGCCGGTCGGGAGCATCACCGCCGTGCAGGAGTACCTCCGGGCCCGGACCCGGCCGGGGGACAAGGTCCGGCTGGAGGTCCGCCGGGGCGAGGGGCTCCAGTCGGTCGAGATCGTCCTCGGCACCCCGCCGCCGCGGGTCGCCCCGGCCCCGCCGCCGGAGCCGAAGAAGTGGTACAACCGTGCCCGGGGCTTCACCCCGGGTCGAAGACGCTACCGACCTGGGCGCCGGTAAAGTTTACTGATATTCTGTACATTTACAGTGGTCGGCGGCCGCCGGTCGGGCAGGGACGATCGACCGTGGCGGTATACGGGATCGCTCGGCCGAAGGAGAAAGTCATGATCGGCGTGCGGGTTACGGCAGTTTACGACGCCGAGCGTGGCGGTCTCGCAGCGAGTACGACGGCACCCGCTTGCACCCAAACCGTCACCGAACAACCGCTTCGGTCGGAAGCCCGTGGGTCGTGCGAAACGAGGGGGGAGGGGGGTCGTACCGTCCGCACCCCCTTCTGGGCCGCAACGCTCGCACTCCTCGCGCTTTCCGTCGCAACCCCGGTCCGCGGGCAAGACGGCCTCGACGTGAACGGGGCCAACGAGGAGGCCATGCGGGCGGCCGCCGCCAAGGCCGCCCCGTCGGTGGTGAAGATCGAGACGGCCGGCGGGCTGGAGGTGGTCGGCGGCGGCAAGAAGGGGCCCGGCGGGCAGCCGGGGGTGGCCCGCGGGACCGGCCCGACGACCGGGGTGGTGGTCGACCCGGACGGATACGTCATCACCTCGTCGTTCAACTTCGCCAACAAGCCGACCGACATCTTCGTCACCGTCCCCGGCCGGCCGGACCGGCTGGTCGCTAAAGTGATCGCCGCCGACCAGACCCGGATGCTGACGCTCCTGAAGGTAGACGCCAAGGAGCTGCCGCTGCCGGCCGTCTTCCCGAAGGCCGAGGCGAAGGTCGGGCAGTGGGGGCTGGCCCTGGGGCGGACCCTCGACCCGGACGTGAACCACCTGCCGTCGGTCAGCGCCGGGATCGTCAGTGCCACGGGTCGCTTGTGGGGCAAGGCCCTCCAGACCGACGCCAAGGTGTCGCCGACGAACTACGGCGGGCCGCTGCTGGCCATCGACGGCCGGGTGCTCGGCGTCCTCGTCCCGGCGTCCACCCGGTCCGAAGGCGAGACGGCCGGGTTCGAGTGGTACGACAGCGGCATCGGCTTCGCCATCCCGCTGGAGGACGTGCTGGCCAAGCTGCCGGCCCTCAAGCAGGGGAAGGACCTTCGCCGCGGCCTTCTGGGCGTCAACCCGAAGGACAGCGACGCCTACACTGCGAAGCCGGTGGTCGGGGCGGTCGGGCCGGACTCGGCCGCGGCCCGGGCGGGTGTCAAGGTCGGCGACACGATCGTGTCCATCGACGGCAAGCCGACGCCGAACTTCTCCACCGTCCAGCACGTCCTCGGGCCGAAGTACGAGGGCGACGCGGTGACGATCAAGGTCCTCCGCGACGGCAAGGAGTTGGAGTTCCCGAACATCGCCCTGCTCGGCACCCAGACGGCCTACGTCAACCCGTTCCTCGGCATCCTGCCGCTCCGCGACGACCCCGGCCCGGGCGTGCCGGTCCGGTACGTCTACCCGGACAGCCCGGCCGCCGCGGCGGGGGTCAAGGAGGGCGACCGGGTGATGAAGGTCGGCACCGGGAAGAACCTGGCCGCAGTCAAGAACCTGCCGCAACTGGCCACCGCGATGGCCCAGTTCCCGCCCGGGACCGAGGTGTCGGTCGAGCTGAAGCGGAAGGAGGGGGACAAGACGGAGACGATGACGACCAAGCTGGCCACGGTGCCCGACGCGGTGCCGGGGAAGCTGCCGATGCCGTCGTCGGCCGGGAAGGCCGGTGAGGGGCGGCCCAAGCCGAAGGCGAAGGGCGGCCTGCTACCGAAGAAGGGCAAGGACGAGCCGGAGGAGAAAGCCGAGAAGCCGGAGACCGGGTTCCTGAAGCGGGCCGACGAGGCCCTCGGCCGCGAGTACTGGCTGTACGTCCCGGACAGCTACGACCCGAGCATCTCCCACGGGCTGATCGTCTGGTTCCACCCGGCCGGGCAGGGCGGGAAGGACGGCGAGGGGATGGCCGCGGCGTTCAAGGAGTTCTGCGAGTCGCACCACTTCATCCTGATGGGCCCGAAGTCCGCCAACCCGGAGGGGTGGGCGGCCAGCGAGACCGAGCTGATCGTCCAGGACGTGCGGAAGGTGCTCGGCCGGTACGCGATCGACCCGGCCCGGGTGGTGGCCCACGGGCTGGGCAACGGCGGGCAGATGGCGTTCTACCTGGGTTTCAACGCCCGGGACGTGTTCCGGGGGGTGGCGGCGGTCGGGTCGGTCCTGGGCACCGCCCCGAAGGAGAACGTGGCCAACCAGCCGCTGGCGTTCTTCGTGGCCGCCGGCGACAAGGACCCGCTCCTGAAGGACGTGGTGCTGAGCAAGGACGCCCTGGTCGAGCGGCGGTTCCCGGTCGTCTACCGGGAGGTGAAGGAGGCCGGCAAGGAGTACCTGGACGCGGCCACGTTCGAGGTGCTGCTCAACTGGCTCGACTCGCTCGACCGGCTGTAAACGTGGTAGTGCCGGCTTTGCCGGGCTCGGTTCACCGACCCCGTGGCGTGTCCGGGGGTGGCGGGGGTAGGACGGTCTCGTCCGGTTCGACGGTTCGCCCGCTGGCCATCGGGTAGTTGTTCGCCACCTCGTAGCACCGGCGGTCGTCGATCCACATGAGGCTGGAATACAAGTCCCATCCGTAATCGGGGTCGGAGAGGTGGAGGAAAGCCAGCTTGCACCACCGGCACCAAGTCATCAGCCGATCCGTCCCTTGCGGATCACGCCACCGGTGAACAACAGGGGTTCGGGCCCCGTCCACGGGACAAGCGACGCGGTCCGAATGGCGGCTGGCCAGGAACATGGCGACGTGGTGGCGGAGGTTCGATTCCCAGCATCGGCGGTACGGTAGGGGCAGTTCCGCCCACAACTCCTGGTCTCGTCCCGGCAGTTCAAGCCGACCGTTGTTGCGGTGCCAACAGAGCGCGATGGCGTCCGGCGACCGGGCGACGGACGAAATCGTGACCGCGACATCACACCGAGGGCAGAAACAGACGGAGAGGTCGATACCCCCCTCGCCGTAGGAGCCCGAGAGGTAAACCAACCTGCTGCCGTCGAGCGGACAGACTTGGTGATCCGGGGCCATCGCCCACGGGAAGGGTTGAGGGATGCGGGACTGGCAGCCGCCCGGGGCGGGTCCGATCGCAGACCCGCCCCGGGCGCCGGCTCACTTCAGCTCGACCGACCAGTACGCGGCGTCGATGAACGACTGCCACGACTGGTACTTTTTCTGGGTCAGCTTCAGGTTCAGCAGCGGGCTCCGCTTCGGCTTCTCCGGCTTGCGGATCAGCGTCATGTGGGCCTGCCGGGGGGTCCGCCC